>JAJPZD010000078.1 GCA_021204605.1 Prevotella sp. | reverse complement strand
GGGTTAGGGAGGGGCTTTTTATCTTATTTAATTTGCAAAGTCCCAGACTTTGCATTAATTTTGCAGAGACTAATGACATAACAAAATGAGAAGCAGGACAACAACTTGGTTTGAGTGCAAGGTCCGTTACGAAAAGACCTTGGAGGATGGGATGCAGAAAAAGGTTACGGAACTATATACCGTGGATGCCCTTAGTTTCACGGAGGCGGAGGCGTGTATCACAGAAGAGATGTCAGCCTACATAAGCGGCGAGTTCGAGGTTTCCGATATCAAGAAGGCGACTTACAGGGAGATTTTCTTCAGCGATGCGCCTAAGGCTGACCGCTATTATAAGGCAAAACTGCAGTTTATCACCATCGACGAGAAGACAGAGAAGGAAAAACGATCCAACGTCAACTACCTCGTCCACTCCGACACGCTCCCAAACGCTGTTAAGAGTATCGAGGAGATAATGGGCGGCACGATGATTGACTATGTCATAGCAAGCATTGCCGAGACACAGATTATGGACGTGTTCGAGCATGGCGGCAGCCTGAAAAAAGATGATGCCGACGATGAGCCGGAATTTGAGGAGGACCAACAATGAATAACGGTGTTGACATAGCGGAAAACCTGAAAACAATAAAGGACACACTGCCCGACGGTGTCCGTCTCGTCGCCGTCAGCAAGTATCACCCCATTGAGGAGCTGCAGACCGCCTACGATGCGGGGCAGCGCATCTTCGGAGAAAGCCACGAGCAGGAACTCGCCAAGAAACAGGTAGCCCTGCCAAAAGACATTGAATGGCATTTCATAGGGCACCTCCAGACCAACAAGGTGAAATACATCGCACCATATATCCATTCCATAGATGCCGTTGACACCCTCAAGCTGCTTAGGGAAATCAACAAGCACGCCGCAAAGCACAACCGCATTATCAATGTGCTACTGGAACTACATATTGCAGAGGAGACGACAAAATATGGCTTCTCCCTCGGCGACTGCCGAGCCCTCCTTGATACCGGCGAGTGGCGTGAGATGAAAAACATACGAATCTGCGGACTGATGATGATGGCCTCCAACGTTGACGACGAGCAACAGATAAGACGTGAGTTCAACACCGCAGCCGATTTCTTCGACGAAATTAAGGAAAAATATTTCGCCGATAACGATGCCTTCCGCGAGCGTTCCTGGGGCATGAGCGACGACTACCGCATCGCCATTCAATGCCGCAGCACCATGGTGCGCATCGGCACCTCTATCTTCGGTGAAAGAGAATACTAATGAAAATCACAGCTTTTTCAATTCCCCCTCTCCCTTACACACACCAATGTAGGGACACAACTTGTTGAGTCCGCACGTTTCGGAGAAACGTATCTCAACCTATAGCAAGTAGCCAGGCAAAGATGCATTTTTCATTCTTCATTTTTCATTCTTCATTTTTCATTTGATTACATTCGGCTTGCCGCAACACTCTTCAATTTTCACTCGCTATTCTTAATATCCTGCGGCTCTTGTATTGCACATACTGCTTATACATATATCTGCATAGCAAAATAAGTAAGACAAGCACGCCGTATGCAATAATCAGTTGTGTCAGGCTTATGTTGATATTCTCGATGCTCACCCCCGGCAACCGTGCCACCGACGACACGAATGAGTTGAGCAGATACACTATATAAATCAGTATTGCACCTATTATGGCTTGAAGCAAAGGGAAGAACCCTGTGAGCAGCAAAAGGACAGTGCCATACAGGATAACCGTAACAAGAGGTATGATAACCAGGTCGGTTATCGGCGAATAGCACGAGATGCGATGAAAATAGAAAGCTATCAGCGGAAGCACGCCGATTTTCGCCGCCGTTGACACCGAGAACATCCCCCACACCCACTTCACAGGCAATATTCCACGCCATTTGAACGGCATGAGATAGAATATAGGGCGATAAAAAAGCGTGATTGACAGTACTGCGAGAAACGACATCTGGCAACCCACATCGTATGCCGTCAACGGGTTGCACGCCAAGATGATGATTGCCGCGAGTGATATGGTGTTCAGCGAGATACGGTCGCGGTTGAGCATACTCACAAGAGAGTAAACGGTCAGCATTATCGCTGCGCGTGTCACCGAAATCGACATCCCCACGATGAACACGTATGCCCATATAGCGCTGATTATGATCACCTGACTGATGATATACCACAACCGTCGCCTCACACTGATAAGCAACGTCAGGAACACGTAAATCGTTGAGAGGTGCAGGCCCGACAATGCAAGCACATGACCGGCGCCGGCAATGGCATAGTCCTCTTTCAACTCAGCAGACATGGCCGACTTCTGCCCTAATGTCATGGCGGCAAGCACCTCATATTCCTCGTCGTCAAAGCCCAATTCCTTGTATTTCTGCAGCAGCCTCTCACGGAACTGCAACGCACTTAGCTTCAAACGTGTGATAAACGGCAACTTGCCCATGACGGCAGCTTGCCGGCACCAATCATCGGTATGTATGTAGGTAGTGGCTAGATAACCATTGTTAAGCAGGTATGAACGGTAGTCAAACGTTGCTTTCTTGCCGTTGGCAGGCACGTTGAGATAGCTGGTAAACAATATGCCATCGCCCGGTTTCAGATTGTCGGCATCATAGTCGCGCTCTATGGTCGCCATCGTTTTCATCGGCTTGCCGTTTATCATCACTAACAAATCGCATTTCAACGCCTTCCCATTCAGTTTCGGTGAACTTGCGACAACGGCAGTATAATCTTTCTTTCCCCAGGGGGGCTCCACCTCAAGCGATGCCTGTTTCATCGACATCAGCGTACCGCCAAGCATCACCACGGCAACGAGAATAAGCACCGACTGCACCACCAATTTCCTGTAAAAGCATAATGACGACACCACCGACAGGCTCAATAGCGACAGCCATACCCACGTGGGCACGCCACTGCCCGTCTGCTTGTCGAAAACCATACCCACGACAAGAGCCAACGCCACATTTAATAATGGATATAACTGAAATGTACTTCGCAATGTGATAAAATAGGAGTCTTTGAAATTTTCCGCTAAATTAGCAAATTTCCATTAACTCTGAAAATATTTTGTACAAATCTTTATTCATTCACAGACACATAGCATTTTAATTTTCAAAGTTCCGGTTTTTTATGTATCTTTGCAGAATATCAAATACATTTCTGAATTTTCAACTTGTAAAACGTATTACTCATATAATAATCAATCACAAAAAACATTACAACTATGAAGAAAATTAATCTTATCCTATGCCTGATGACAATGGCGGTACTATTCACAATGACAACGTCGTGCAGCAAACAACTGTCAGAAAAACAGAAAAAAGAGATGTTAAAGTCCATCCGTGAGTCATTGCCGATAGATATCGAAGGATATGACGGCGCCTTCACAAATGTTGACTTTGAAGGAGATGACTTGGTTTACTCAGGGGCTGTATCATCTGAATTATTTGATGAAATAGGCTCTGAAGAAAAGCTCAATTCTGACGAGTATTTAGTGAATTTTATTTCAGGCAACGACAGCGATGATATATTTGTAGAGTATAACATAGGGATGAAATTCGTCATTATAAATAAAAATGACAGCAACTCAAGAAAAACCATCGAGTTAAGTCCAGACCGAGCAAGGGAACTTAGAGAAAAGCTCAAATCAGGCGAGCTCAAAAAACATTCTTATTTGGATAAAATCAAAGATGTTTTTGAGAAAATAGGATCATCCTCCGATGCTAATGATGCTATCGAGAATAAAAATTATGTTGAAGGCAATAATGTTTATTTTGAAATGACATTTAAAAAAATAAACGATGAATTAGATCCCAACTCTGACGACTACAAATCTCTGTATGACGATTTACGAGAGTCGATGATTAAATCTTTGCAAGCATATAAATCTTATAAACAGCAGATTATTGATGAAGATGTGCATCATATCATTAAATGCATGAATGCAAAAGGTGCTACAATAATCACAATAGACCTGTCCCCACAAGACATATTCCCTGAAGAAGGAGAGTGAATATCGGAAATCTGAAAATATACAAGACAATTGATGAGCAGATATTTCATATACATGAAGTATGATGGTACAGGGTATCACGGGTGGCAGGTGCAGCCCAACTCGGTTACAGTGCAGGAGGAACTGCAGAAAGTGCTGTCTGTGCTGTTGCGTGAGGATGTGCAGGTTGCGGGGGCAGGGCGCACCGACACTGGTGTGCACGCCCGCATGATGGTGTCTCATTTTGATACCACACAGAAGGTAGATAACGCACAACTCGCCTACAAGCTCAACAGGATGTTGCCGAAGGATATTTCCGTGGATAAAGTGGTGCCCGTGGATAATGACAAACACGCACGGTTCAGTGCGCTGTCGAGGACATACCATTATTATGTTCATCTGCATAAAGACCCGTTCTTGAGGGCTTATTCCTACGAGTTGCCGTATATTATTGATTTTACGAAAATGAACGAGGCGGCGGAACTGTTGTTAAGATACAATGACTTCTCCTCATTCTGCAAGAGCAATTCAGACGCAAAGACAATGCTGTGCAATGTGACGGTTGCCAGGTGGGTGCGGGACAGTGAGAACGCATGGCATTTCGAGATAACCGCCAACCGTTTTCTGCGGAATATGGTCAGGGCGATAGTCGGAACACTGCTTGATGTAGGCAGGGGGCGGATTGACATTGACACATTCAAAAAGATTGTTGTTGGAGGCAACCGTTCTGACGCCGGAGAGAGCGTGCCGGGAAACGCACTGTTCTTGGAAAATATAGAATATGATATGATATGATTTTTTATCTTTCTTGCACGGGCAACACCAAGTGGGCTGCCTGCGTGCTGCAAAACAAACTGAATGACACGTTGGTCAACATGGCGGAAGCCACAGAGGAGAGCCTCAGCTACTCTCTGAAAGAGGGAGAACGTATTGGCTTCTGTTTCCCTGTACACGGCTGGCGGCCGCCACTATTGGTGCGCAGATTTATCCAGAGGTTGCATATCGAGGATGCCAAAAGACACTTCTGCTATGCTGTATGCACTGCCGGCGACAACATCGGGGAGACAATAAGCATATTAAAGAACGACCTGACGGCTCGCGGCGTCCGTCTCGACAGCGCTTTCTCGCTCATCATGCCGGAGTCTTACGTAGGACTGCCTTTCATGGATGTTGACACGCCCGAAAAGGAGACACAGAAAAAAACAAAGGCGGCAGCCGACCTTCAGCATTTCGCCAAATACATTGTGAACCGTGAACGAGGCATAGAGAAACTTGTCGAAGGCAGGTGGAAACGCACCAACAGCCGCCTCATCGGACATATCTTCGTGAAATGCCTCATCACCGACAAGCCCTTCCATGTTACCACAGGCAAATGCGTGAAATGCGGCAAGTGCGTCGCCGCATGCCCCGTCCACAACATGGAATTAAATGCTGATGGCTACCCGATATGGCGTCACGATGGCTCCTGTCTCTCTTGCTTCGCCTGTTACCACCACTGCCCCAATCACGCCATAGAATACGGCAACAGAACAAAAAACAAAGGTCAATATTGCTTCGCAAAATAGGAAATTGTCAATTTTCATTTTAATATGTGGAAATATCTGCCTGTCGTTCCAGATGCTGCGGGAACAAGTAAGTTTAAGGGTGACCATAGGGGCTCTACTCATCACAGGCAGCATAGTAATGTAGGCGGGATAGTGCGCCGGGACGCAAAAAGGATATTGTTCCCATAGTTTTGAAATTGAATTTTTTAGTTTTATAGCAATAAAATTTGATTTAATGAAAAAAATCTGTAATTTAGCACAAAAAATAAGTTACTTTTGCTGTTTTTCCAACATAACTATATGGTTTTTGCTTTCAGCATACCATATTTAAATTCATATAATTATTCACTAAACACATTACAACTATGAGAAAAATTAATCTTATCATCTGCCTCGTGGCAATGACAGTGTTGTTCTCTTTCACGGCTTGCGACAACAGTGGACTTTCTAAAAAGGATAAACAGGAGATTATGGATGAGATAAGCTCTCTCCAAGCACAGTTGCCAATCGAAATCTCAGGTGACGCTATGAAAATTACTGATGTTCAATTTGAAGGCAACCAATTTGTATATACAGTGTCTGTCTCCCCAGAATTTTATTCTAACCTTCTGTTGTCTTCCGAATATCTTAAATCAGATGAGACTGTTGTAAATATAATACAATTGATCGGAGATGAGAACATTCAATATTTCGTTGATAAGAAAATTGGAATAAAATATAAATATGTGAAAAGTGATGATGACAGTGTCAACAAGTCTATTGACATCTCTCCTGAACGGCTGAAAGAGGTCTGGACGAATTATAAATCAGGAAACCTTCAAAAAGCATCTTTTCTTGATAAGGTGAAGTCAGAGTTGGCAAACCTTCAATTCCCATCGGATTTCGGAAACGGTGTCCTGCTTACCAACGCCTATGTTGAGGGCAAAAAAGTTTATTATGAATTTCAAGTCCCAACCGGGGATGCCGACTCTAATGCGTTCAGTGCAAGGTACGATGAAATGAAGAGTGCCATAATTTCCAGTCTCAAAGAAGATCCGAATATCACTTCTTATAAAAATGAGATTTTCGATGAAAAAGTGTATTTTATTTATATATACACAAATGCTTACGGCAATAAACTCTTGACTATAACTCTTACACCTCAGGATATTTTCGGCTGATTGTGTATCCAACACAAATATTCAAATTTTCGTTTAACATAAAAAATTACAACTATGAGAAAAATTAATTTTATCCTATGCCTGTTGGCAATGACAGTGTTGTTCTCTTTCACGTCGTGTGGAAACAGTGGGTTATCCAAAAAGGATAAGGAGGAGATTTTGGAGAGCTTTGCGGATTTGAGGGAAGCGTTGCCGTTACAGCTTTTAGGCAACAGTATGGTAATGACCGATCTTGATATCAAGGGCAATCAAATAGTATGTACGATAGAGCTTGACCCACAAATATATGAGAATTTAGCAAGTAGAGAAGAGCAGCTTAACTCTGATGACAATATTGCGAGTGCACTCTCCTCAATGGGTGAAGACAATATCAATTTATTAATAAAGAAGAAAGTAGGACTGTTATACAAATATGTAAATATGGCTGACGACAGTGAATGTATTAATCTGGATATCAGTCCTGAGAAATTAAAGCGGATCTGGAACAGATAATGCGCCGGTGGCACAAAAAAGACGATGCTATGCAACATAACGGTGGCGCACTGGGTGTGGAACAGTGAGAACGTCTGGCATTAGTGATAGCAGAAGATTGGTATGTGGTTGGTCTTGGCTTTTCTTTCGGCGGCGTTGTTGGGGTTTTACGACTCCTTTAAGAAGAAATCGCTCAGCGGAAATGCCGTCGTGCCCGTTTTGTTCCTCAACACCCTGTTCTCGTCGCTCATCTTCCTGCCGTTCATACTCCTCTCTGCAAGCACCACCCTACTCGACGGCTCTATATTCCACGTGGAGAGCGGAGGCTGGGAAGTGCACAAATACATCGTTCTCAAAAGCCTCATCGTTCTATCGTCGTGGATATTCGGCTATCTCGGCATGAAGCACCTGCCGCTCACCATCGTAGGCCCTATCAACGCCACGCGCCCAGTGATGGTTCTCCTTGGAGCACTTCTCGTATTCGGTGAGAGGCTTAACGGCTACCAGTGGATTGGCGTGGCCCTCGCCGTGGCGTCGTTCTTCATGCTTAGCCGTAGTGGAAAGAAAGAGGGCATCGACTTCAAGCACGACAAGTGGATCTATTTCGTTGTCCTCGCTGCCCTGTTCGGTGCTATCAGCGCACTGTACGACAAGTATCTCATGGCTCCCGTTGCCAACGGAGGTGTCGGTCTCAACAATATGCTCGTGCAGAGCTGGTACAACATCTATCAATGTATCTTGATGGCTGCCGCACTCGCCCTGCTCTGGTGGCCGCACAGGAAAAACACCACACCATTCAGGTGGAACTGGTGTATCATCCTTATCAGCGTGTTCCTCTGCGCCGCCGACTTCGTGTATTTCTATGCTCTCGGTGTTCCTGGTGCAATGATCAGCGTGGTGTCGATGATACGACGTGGCAGCGTGATTGTCTCCTTCCTTTTCGGCGCAGTGCTGCTGCACGAGAAAAACCTCAAAAGCAAGGTGATTGACCTGCTCCTCGTTTTGTTGGGAATGGTGTTCCTGTACATCGGGTCAAGATAAATAAAAAAGCACTTCCGTTGATTGGCGGAAGCGCTTTTTCCAATATACTGTTATCTCTATAATCTTTTCAAACAGCTATTTAGAACTTGAAATAGTTCTTCGCATTGTTGTAGCTGATGTCCTCTACCATGCGATACAGGCTCTCCATATCGTCAGGGATAAGTCCCTTCTCAACGTCTGTGCCGATAAGGTTGCAGAGCAGACGACGGAAGTACTCATGACGTGGATATGACAGGAATGAACGGCTGTCTGTCAACATTCCCACGAAACGGCTGAGAAGACCGAGAACGGAGAGCGCATTCATCTGACGTGTCATACCGTCAAGCTGGTCGTTGAACCACCAACCGCTACCAAACTGTATCTTGCCCGGGCAAGAGCCATCCTGGAAGTTACCGAGCATTGTGGCGATGACCTCATTGGCACATGGATTCAATGTGTAGAGGATGGTGCGGGTGAGCTTGCCCTCTGCATTCAGGTGATTGAGGAAGTGACTCATCGCCTTCGCGGTGTTGAACTCACCGATAGAGTCGAAGCCTGTGTCAGGACCGAGCTTGTCGAACATCAGACTGTTGTTGTCGCGGATAGCACCATAGTGGAACTGCTGTGTCCAGTCGCTGGCATGGTCCATCTCGGCGAAGATGGTAAGCATACAGTGTTTGAACTGGCGGATCTCATACTGTGAGAGCTCCTGCTCACGCATTGCCTTGTCGAAGATAGTCTCAATCTGGCTCTCCGTGTATGGCTCATCGTAGAACTCCTCGATACCATGGTCAGACAGGCGGCAGCCATTCTCGTGGAAGAAGTCATGACGCTTCTGGATAGCGTCGATCATATCTGAGAAATGACTGATTGACACGCCCGATACCTCGCCGAGCTGCATAACGTATGCGGCGAAATTCTTCGTGTTATCTACTGCCATCGCCTTGTCAGGACGCCATGCCGGTATCATCCTAATCTCAAAACCACTGTCCTTAGTCTGTTTGTGGTAGCGCAGGTCGTCAACAGGGTCGTCTGTCGTGCACACACACTCTACATTGTAGCGGCGCATGAAGCCTCTTGCAGTGTAGCCGGGCTGCTGCAGCTTCTCGTTGCACTCGTCGAATATCTCGCGTGCCGTCTTCGGACTAAGCAGCTTGTCAATGCCGAAGGCCGTCTTGAGCTCTAAGTGCGTCCAGTGATACAGTGGATTGCGGAATGTATAAGGTACAGTCTCTGCCCACTTCTCGAATTTCTCCCAGTCAGTGGTGTCCTTGCCGGTGCAATATTTCTCGTCAACGCCATTGGTACGCATGGCACGCCACTTGTAGTGGTCGCCTCCAAGCCAGAGCTCTGTGATGCTCTTGAACTTATGGTCGTTGGCAACCATTTCAGGAATCAGATGACAGTGATAGTCGATAATCGGCATTTTTGCCGCATGATTATGAAATAGATCCTGCGCCGTAGCGGTGTCAAGCAGGAAATTCTCATCCATAAATTTTTTCATGTCTCTTTGTTTTAAGCGTTAATTTTAAGTTTTTTATTCTCTTTTCTTATTTATTGCAAATATACGGCTTTTTTTTTGATTTCCCATGAATTTAAACTATATTTGCATAAAAATAAACGGTATGGCAAGAAAACGCCATTGACCAACAAGATTGTTTTCAGGAAATAGTAACATTAAAACAATGTGACGATGCTGACCAACTCAACACCAACCATTCGCCCAACAAGGACGGGACGTGTGCTGCTTATATACACAGGCGGCACTATCGGCATGGGCAAAAACCCAACGACGGGTGTCTTGGAGCCCCTTGACTTCAACCAACTGATAAGTTTCATACCTGAGCTCTCGATACTGCGCACGGGAATAGACATCTACCAGTTTACACAGCCTATTGACTCCAGCGACATGTCTCCCAGAATGTGGTCGCAACTGGTGAGGATAATAGCCGAGCGATATGACCGCTACGACGGCTTCGTGATACTACACGGCACCGACACGATGGCTTACACTGCCTCCGCTCTCTCCTTCATGCTTGAGAACCTTACTAAACCCGTGATACTCACCGGCAGCCAGTTGCCCATCAACCAGCTCCGTACCGACGGCAAGGAAAACCTGATAACCAGCATAGAAATCGCTTCAACAGCAAGAGATGACGGACAAGCCATGGTGCCCGAAGTATGCATATATTTCAGTGGTAAACTGCTTCGCGGCAACCGCGCCGTTAAGACTAACGCCGACGGCTTCAACGCTTTCGAGTCGTTCAACTTCCCTAACCTCGCCGACGCTGGCGTGAACATCGTGTATCACGAGGAACGCATCCTGACACCCGACTTCTGCAAGCCGATGATACCTCATGTGAACATGGACCCCAACACATTGGTGTTCTCGCTATTTCCAGGCCTGCAGGAAAACATCATTTACCGACTGCTGGAGGTTTCCGACCTCCGCTCAATAGTGATGAGGACATTCGGAAGCGGGAATGCACCGAAAAGCCAATGGCTCACTAAGCTGCTGCGACAACTCAGCATGAGAGGCGTGACGATAGTGAATATCAGTCAGTGCCTCGCCGGCTGCGTGGAGATGAACCGCTACGACACAGGCTACCGACTGAAAAGCACGGGGGTGATAAGCGGCTACGACAGCACCGTTGAGGCAGCCGTTACAAAACTGATGTGCTTCCAAGCGCTATATACTGATAATAAGGTGGTAAGACATTATATGAACCGCCCGGTTTGTGGCGAAATCACAATTTAACTTAAAAATATGCATAGAATTTGTGTATTGGATTTAAATATCTAACTTTGCACAAAAGAGAGTGCCCCTATCCATCCCCCATTCTGAGGGAACAATCCTCTAAGAGGTGCGTTAAAAAAGGAGAAGGCAGACCGTGTGAAATAACTTTTTTATAATAAACAAAAAACAAAGACAATTATGAAAGAATTAAAAGGAACAAAGACAGAGAAAAACCTCCAGGAGGCTTTCGCTGGTGAGTCTA
>JAJPZD010000029.1 GCA_021204605.1 Prevotella sp. | reverse complement strand
AGCAGTTTGGACAGCAAATTCTCCGCCAACTGCGTATAATACTCACAGTCTTCCGGGTTTCCGACAATTTCCGCCACGACAGCAACAGACTGTAACGCCTTTGTGAAAAGGATCTGTTCGAAAGCCAGTTGACCGTGCTTGTCCATGGGTTCGTCAGCCCAGTCGATGAACACCCAGTCGCCTGCCATGCCCTCCACCATACCATCATTGTCAGTGCGGCTTAGGACAAAGTCAATATAACACCTCATCATTGGGTAAATCTGCTGCAGGAAATGCCTGTCGCCGCTGTACAGATAATAGTCATATATGGAGTTAAGCCAATAGAAGGTGTAATCCATTATGGTGTTTATATGACTTGTTATGGGCAGTTTTCCGCCGAGCAGCCAGATGGTGCGCTTCACCATGTCGTTGTCGTTGAACAGGTAGAAATTCATAAGGTAGCTCTGTGAGGCATCACCGCTCCACACCCAGCGGTCGCGCTTTATGCCGTCTATAAAAAACTCGCGGGCGGTGAGTTGCATGGTGTAAGCAGCGATATTCCAAATACTGTTGACCACATCGTCGTTGCAACGGAATGAGCCCTTCTGCTGTTCCGGCATGAACTCATAATCCATGGAGACATTCCCGACAGAGCAGCCTATTGTCTCAACAAGCACATAGCGGAACGCCTTAGAATTGTCGAGCGTATAAACATCCGGCAGAGGCACAGTCTTTCCAGTTACGAGGTCGGTAATCATGCCTTCCTTCACAATGAGTTTGTCGAGTGTCTCACAATAATCTTTATCCTTAGCCTCATAGGCACTCTCGCCGTAGAACAAGTTTATCTCGCCACTGCCCTTGATGTCATGGAGCTTCACGAATCCGAAAGTCTCCTTTCCGAAATCATACAGCCCGTCTTTGCAGCTCACCGCAGCATCATGCCTGCGTTTGAGTTGGAATTTCGAGGGGCGGCCATCGATATTGTTGAAATTCCAAAAGCCGGCTGGGCGATATACCGTTGACAGAGTATCGCTCGCCTTTCCGCTCTCGTCGATCCACTCCTTATCCTCATAGGTAACATTCCACGATGCGTCAGAGTTAATCATCTTTCCCGAAACGAAGATAGCTGGCGGTGAGGAGTAGTTATGCACCTTTATGTTGATATGATGAACTCCTTTGGAGACAGTGAACACTTTTGGCATACCGAAAAGCATTTTCCCGTCGAGCTTGACATTATAAGTACCTTCGGCTGCAAGAGTTACAGTCTCGTCATAGTCAAGATGAACCACCTTACTGAACTCTACCGTAACATAATGAGAGACCTGTTTCCAGAACGGGGGGAAGAAGGCTCCACGCTCCGTCCTACGGTTGTTCATCTTATTACCGAGCCATATCTCATAGTCGCCGGGATACCAGATCCAAGTGGGTTTAGAAGTCATCATAATGCCTTATTAAATATTATGCCGTCAGATAACATCTCCGTAGCGTTCCTTCGTAATCTGTTCGAGCGACTTGCCGCGCGTCTTGGGAGTCCAGATTGTACCGATGAGCAGCGAGATAATCAGCAAGCCCATCATGATGAAAGCCGCGAGGGAGAAATTGCTTCGGATAGAGACGAAGATGAGTCCCCAGGCGGCAGAGAGGCCGCGCACGAGGAAGAACATGATACCCTGTGCTGCGGCGCGGTATTTCGCCGGGAACAGTTCGGATGCCCAGAGAGCGTAGAACGACTGTACGGAGATGCCGGCTTGGAAAGCCCAGAGAGCGGTGAATATCACGAGGCCCTGCATACCGTTGATACCTATCGAGATAACGATGAGCCATGCCAGGACGCCCAAAGAAACGCCTAAGCAATATAGCCAGCGTTGGTTTACCTTATCCACGATACGTGAGAAGACGAAAGTAACGAGGATGATGACCACCCACTGTCCTTCGGTGAAGAGGTTGGACATCATATTCGACAGGTGTCCCTCCGTCTCGTAGATATGCTGCTGGAAGAAGCCCATGGTGGAGCTTACCATGTTCCACGTGAGGTAGATGCCAGCCAAGAAAAGGATAGTGCGGATGTTGACCTTATTTTTGAAAAGGTTGCCGAAGGAGGCGAAGGTGCCCTGTTTTTTTGTTCCCTGCTGCGACTGCGCATTTTTCCACTCCGCAGACTCGTCGAGACGTCTCTGCAGGAGCCAGGCGATGAGAGCGACGACGAACAGAGAGGCGAATACGATACGGGAAGTGAACACATGGAGGACAGGACCTGTCGCTGTGCCGCCAGAGATTACATTCGCCACGGTTGCCACGAAGCCGAAGCAGATACCACTCTCGCCATTCGCCGTCTCAGGTGCGAGTAGTATGCCGAGCAGGAGAATAATCATAGGACCTATACCCCACGCCATCTGTGAGATAGCGATGTTTCTGCCGCGGTTGCCTATTTCGGAGCTCTCACTGATGTACGTCCATGAAGCCGGGACACCGACCCCCACGGAGATGCCGGTGATGAGAAAGCCGATGAGCAGCATGGGGAAGTTGACAGAGAGCGTTATGAGTAGAACACCGAGCATATAGATAAGCATATTGTAAGTATAGATGAACTTTCTGCCGTACTTGTCAGCGAGGAAGCCGCCGATAATGGCGCCCACGGCGGCGCCCATGGTATTAGCGCTGATGGCGTTGAGCCATCCTAAGTGAACCTCTTGTAGGTTGAGGTAATCCTGCCAGAGCGACAGACCGCTACCGGCCGCGACGATGGCGCCGGCATCCAAATAGTTAGTCAGGGACACCGCAAGTGTACTTTTGAGACTTCCTTTTTTCTTTTCCATATCGAGGTATTCGTATTGTATTAACGGTTAATTATATTATCGTAAATCTAATTATCAATTTCCGTAATTTCAATTATCAATTTTCAATATTCCGGCTTTCGCCTTAATGCTGTCGGAGACCATCGGGCCATTGTTTTCCCACGTGTTTCCTGGTCCGTTGGCGTTCTGGAGATATTTCTCACTCGGAGTCCAGTTGTTTTTCACTGTGATGTAAGAAGACCCCTCGTCGGTATAGAGGTAGAACCAGTGGTTCGGGTCGTGTGCATAGCCTGGGGAGTAGATATCCCTCACCACATTACCCTCTATGAGAGAGTGCGGTTGAGAGCCAAGTGTATAGATTCCGGCCGTGTCGTACATGTGGCGGGCATAGTGAAAGATCAGGTTATTCTGGATAAGGTTGTTCGCCATGGAGCACACCTGTTGGTTCCAGCCCCATCCCATGCTGATGCCCGTGTAGGACACCTCACTAATCTCGTTGTTGCAAATACGGATATTTCTGACGAAACCAGCCGCGATACCCACGCAGCCCCAGTCCTCGTTGGTAACATCAGTGATGAGGTTGTTGGTGATACAAAGGCCGGTGCATATAATGCGTCTGTCAGAAGGGTCGTAAGGCAGGTGAGCCTCGTGCGCCTCCGGACCGAAACAGCCGGCAACGATGCCGTTGCCGCCAATATCCGTGAAAACGCACCTGTCGATGGAGCCACCCTTGATATAATCGTGATAGTCGAGGCCTGAGGATGCGATATGCTCGAAAGTACAGTTGTTGAACGACACGTTTTCAGCACAGTCAACAGCGACAGCGGAGGCCGGTCTTCCCACCCAGCCTTGGTTATCCAACTTATGGTCGCCGTTAGGTCGGTCGATCTGCGGCCGCAACTTATAAGCCTCAGTCATGAACATCCCCGCCTGAAGGGGAGCGTGGCCGCAAATAGAAGGGCGCAGCCAAGTGGAAAAACTGAATGTGATGCCATCGAAGACGATGTCCTTGGCGGGATTGTCAGGCGTACCCTCAACTCTCATTAACGTCTCGACAGCCGGCACCTCGACATCCGCCGTTGTCATATCCTCGCCCTCACGAGGGATGTAATACACCTTTGAAGCCCTTGTGTCGAGGAACCACTCCCCTTCGGTGTCAAGCAGTTCTTTGGCGTTGGTGAGATAGAAGGCAGAGTTATGCCCGTCGGTAGTCACCATAGGCGATGGCCAGGGGTGCATGAAATGGATATGACTTTCCGGTTGGTGGAACGTTACGGCAGCGCTGTCGCCGAGTATCACAATATTCTTAATTCTTAGATTGGCGATGCACCACATCTCGTGGATTACGAGTTCCGCATATTTAGCATTTACTATCTTCCTCACCGCATCAGAAGGCACATAGAGCGTCTCTTTCGCCTTGTCGATATTAATGATGCGGAACATATCCTCAAAGTCAGAGACATCCCTTGCACGGACAGCCTTTTTGCCGTTGACCCACATCTGGCGGAATTCTAATGGTCTGCCGTTGAAGTCAGGCACGTCGGCGACAAAGAATTTGCCATCCTTGCGCCAGTTGGATATTTTCACGGCGCCGCTGACGACCGCCTTACCGTGGGCCAAGAGGCGGATGCCGCTATCCTCGGGGCGCACAATGATAGGCTGGTACAGTCGGTAAGTGCCCTCTGCGAGATGAATGGTGATGTCAGAAGCGTTGTTGAGGCGTTTTTCCTCCCTTGCCTGTTGGAGGGCTTTCTCGATGGCATAGTCGCCCGGCTTGACATACAGGTCAGTGGCATACGCCTCAGAGCCAAGGCCGGCGAGAGTTGCGAAAAGAGCCGTTATCAATATTCTACGGGGATCCATACAGACATTTCACTTTTGCCCCTGTTACCCCAAGCATAATAAGGGATGAGGCGTATTTTCACCATATTCTTGTCGTTGCTGAACTCACGGTAGAGGACGTTGTTCCAAGACTTCTCACTGCGGTTCACCGCCTCTGTCTCCAGAGCCATCATCCTGCTGCCCTCGATAGTCGTCTCGACAGGCGTGAACTGAGCGTCAACAGGTATTGCGATATTGTCGATGTCCATGTCATCGAGGTCATTGCTCTCGATACAATAGATTATAGGGCCGCGCTGCACGGCAATCTGACCGCGGCACTCCTCAACGAGCGGATTAGCCTCCATGAGTTTAGTCTGCATAGGCAGACTGAGGGAGACGACGTCCCCCTTTTTCCACTGCCGTGATATGTCGGCATATCCAGCGACAACGTTTAGGGGCAATTCCTCGACATTGCCGTTTTGGTCGGCGACAGAGAGCTTTGGATTGTCGCACCATTGCGGTATGCGGAGCTTGAGGGAGAAAACCTTCTTTCCTTTGAGTTTTGCAATCGTCAGCGAGATATTGCCATCCCATGGATAGTCGCTTATCTGTTCGAGGGCGATGTCCCCGATGCCATCGATGGAAGTCTCAAGGGAGTTGGCGCCATAGAGGTTTACGTAAATCACATTCTTCCCCACGCTGTAAGCATAGTCCTGCGCCTCGCAGAGGGTACGTAGCGTGTTAGGCGGGCAGCAGAAGCAAGAGATATAATCCTCTCTCTGTTTAGGCCAGCGCAGCTTATACGGCAGTTCGTCGGTCATTCTCAGAGGGTTAGTATAGAAATATTTCTTTCCGTCAAGGCTGATACCGCAGAGGATGCTGTTGTAGAGGCAGTTTTCCACAAGGTCGGTATATTTGCCGTCGGCGGTAGTCTGGAACAGACGCCAGTTGAAGAACAGGTTGCCGATGTTTGCGCACGTCTCGTTATGCGCAGTTGACTGCGGCAGTTGGTAAGGCCTGCCGTAGCTTTGGTGAACCTTCTGCACGTTGTCGGGGATATAGTCAGTGCCGTCGGGCGAGGTGCCATCGTAGAGTGCGCCGCACGCTCCGTTGATATACATTTTGCGGTTGACGATATCGTTCCAAATAGAGTCCAGGTTGGTTTTCAACTGTTCCTCGCCGTCCTCGATGTAAAGGTCGGCCACGCCTGCATAGAGGTAGTTGGCCCTGACCGCATGGCCGAGGGCGTTGTACTGTTCTCGGAAGGGCACGCGGTCTTGGTTGTCGTCGGTGCCGTTGTCCACCATGCCCCGGATGTCGATAAGCTGTTTAGAGAGGTCAAGATATTTGGGGTCGCCAGTCTCTCGGTACATCTCCGTTATCGCCATGTAGTGAGATGGACAGACCGCATTGCGAGCGAGTTCCGCCGATGACTGTTTGTAGAAATTATATAGGAAATCGGCGGCCTTGACAGAGCAGTTGAACAAAGAGTTCTTGCCCGTTGCCCTGCGGTGGATAATGCCAGCCGTGATGAGGTGTCCGAGGTTGTAAGTCTCGAAGTTCAGTCGGTTGCCGAAGGCTCCGTCATTAGCAGAGCCCACCTTAGTGCCGATGGAGGCCACTTCCGCCGAGTCCTCCTGTTCCGCCTTTTTGTTCATCTCTGCGATGATGACCGGTGTATGTAGGTAGCCGTCCTCACGTTGCGACTTTACGATGAGCTCTATGAAGCGGTCCATGATTGTTTCCAGCTCCGGGTCTTTGGTAACGGCATAGGCGGCGGCGGCGGCCTCCAGCCATTTGTACATATCACCGTCGTGGAATGGAGGGCCGTGTCGGAGGCCTTTCTTCTCGCCGGCGGCAATGAGGAAATTGTTGTAGCCGTGGGCTTTGTCGGACTGCCATGTAGTCCACATATCCTGCACTGAGGTGCCGCTGAACACGTTGAAGCGTTCCGCCCAGAAGCCGTCGGTCCACTTTACGGCAGTTATCGGTGTGGAGTTCATAATGGCGAACTTACTGTTACGCGTGTCGGTAATGCCATTCTGTTGAGCCATTGTCGAGAGAGAGAATATGGTGGCAATGACCGTTGTTGTCAGTTTATTATTCATAGTTATAGATTTAAACCACACAAAGTAATAAGAATTGTTACAAAAATAGACATTTTTTGCGTGATTGCAGTATTTCTTTTAAGAATTTAACATTTTAACTATCATTAAAATACACTATTGTTAAAAAACCGGCGTTTTAATAACAGTTAGAAAAGGGGAAATCGCAAGACATTATAATTGGAAAACGCTCATTAATAGAAAGCATACTTATGAAAAAGAAGACATTAGCAATGGTTGTCATGGCGCTTGTAGCAGGGACGAGGGCAGTCATGGCCCAATATCCGGACATCACTCCGGAGGTACAGGCGCAGATAGACGCATACGAGGCGCGTATCTGGGCACATTCCGACAGTGCGTGGGCAGTAGCCTATCCGATAGTTGACAAGGAGGCGAAGGATGGTCGGCCCTACATTCCATGGGCATCGCGGCCTACGGATTTACCACAGGCAAAGATTCCGGCATTTCCTGGAGCGGAGGGAGGCGGTATGTACACCTTTGGAGGTCGTGGAGGCAAGGTGCTTACAGTGACGAATCTGAACGACGATGGACCGGGTTCATTCCGATGGGCATGCGAGCAGGGCGGTGCACGGATAATAGTGTTCAATGTGTCAGGGATTATCCGGTTGAAGACACCGGTAGTGATTCGTGCGCCATACGTAACGATAGCGGGTCAGACGGCGCCGGGAGATGGAGTGTGCATAACCGGAGAGAGCGTATGGGTGAACACCCACGACGTTATCGTGAGGTACATGCGTTTCCGTCGTGGCGAGACATGGGTAGGTAGCAGGGATGACTGTTTTGGTGGCAATCCAACTGGCAACATCATGCTTGACCACCTGTCGTGTGCTTTTGGTTTGGACGAGAATCTCTCATTCTACCGGCACGTATATCAGCCGGGTCCCGACTATCCGGCGGAGAAGTTGCCTACGGTGAACGTAACGATACAGAATTCCATTTCAGCGAAGGCGTTAGACACGTTCAACCATGCTTTCGGGTCAACGATTGGTGGAGAGAACTGTGCTTTCGTGCGCAACCTGTGGGCGAGCAACACGGGGAGGAATCCTTCGATTGGTTGGAACGGCATATTCAACTTTGTGAACAACGTAGTTTACAACTGGATGCACCGCACTGTTGACGGTGGCGACTGGTCGGCGCTGTACAATATCTACAACAACTACTACAAGCCTGGTCCTGCGACCAACGTGAACGCCCCTATCGGGCACCGTATCATCAAGCCGGAGGCCGGGCTGAGCCGTAATGACAAGAAGACATACGGCAGGGTGTATTGCGAAGGCAACATTGTGGAAGGCAATGACTCCGTGACGGCTGACAACTGGAAGGGCGTGCAGACGGAGAGTCTTGACGGTCCTGGCGACTATGCGCCATACATGCGTTGGAACGAGCCGTTCCCCCACCCCTACTACACGGTGCTCAGTGCTCAGGAGGCATACGACTATGTACTTGAGAATGTGGGAGCGACGCTGCCTGTACGAGATGAGCTTGACCAGCACATCATCGAGGAGGTGCGAACCGGCGAGCCCTATTACGTTGAGGATGCGAAGCCCGACACGATACAGTTTGAACACCGCCGTCTTGCCCCCGACTCGTGGAAATTAGGCATTGTTACCGACCCGCAGCAGATGGGCGGTCTGCCGGTTTACCGGGACTATGAGCCATACGTTGACAGCGATGGTGACGGCATGCCGGATGAGTGGGAGATTGCCAACGGTCTGGATCCCAATGACCCAAGCGATGCCAACGGCGACTGTACAGGCGACGGATATACGAATATAGAGAAATATATAAATGGGATTACAGCTCCCCTAAAGCCAAGCCCCCTCTAACTCCCCCCTTAGGGGAGAACCGCCTGACGGGGTATGGGGAGTGAAGAGTGAAAAATGAAGAATGAAAAATGAAAAATGAAGAATGAAAAATGAAAAATGAAGAATGAAAAATAAAAAATGAAGAATGAAGAATGAAGAATGAAGAATGGGGAGTGAAGAGTGAAGAGTTGCCTACGAGGTATGGGGAAATTGAAAATGAAAATGAAAGATTAAGAAGAGCTTCTTCATAGAAACATAGAGATGTAAACGGGGAGATCGAGGATTTCCCCGTTTTTATGCAAGTCATTTTTGAGAACAAGATATTTGTTTTGTATACGGGAGGAAGGTATCAAGTCTATCTTATTCACTATCAAGTGCAAAAATAATTATTTTGCACGATTCTCAAAATTTTTATGCCGAAATAAGTGCGACAATGCGCCGGTGTCGCAAAAGAAACAGGAAAAAAAGAATGCGGGTCGTAGAACACAGTTAATAATAAGGGACGTGGATTTTGAATTAACAAGTATTTAGGGTTTTTAAGGGACATTTGCGTTTAAAAAAGAAGTATCAAAAAGAAGATAAATAACACATTAGAGTATCAAAATGCTGCGATTTTGAAGTATTGACATTTCAGAGTGACAGCTTTTCTGGGAATTTACAGAGCAAAAATATCAATTTTGAAGTGTCCCAAAGTGTCCCAAAGTGTCCCAACTTTTGGGACAGCGACAATACAGGGATTTTCTGTTCTGACCTACCAGAGTGTCAGCGTTTAGCCGTATTAACGAGCAGCGTGCCAACTATTCGTTGTTTTGAGCGTCACTGCAAAAGTGTCCCAGTGTCCCAAACTTTTTAAATTTAAATGTTAAGATTTAAAAAATAAAAGTTCGATGCGGGCGAAATCCGGTTGTATTAGCAGGTTAACAAATAGCCATGCATAGATGTAGTAATGCAATATGTTATTTCAAACCATTATGAAATGGCGATTGGTCTTTTCGCTAAAAGACAGTGCAAAGATAGAGATTAATTTTGAAACGACCAAATTCTGTTCAAGAGAAAAGAGATATCGCCAACACCATAGTTGAGAACAGGCAAGATCACATATAAAATTACTCAAGTTTCGCAAGTTGTCAGCAAGCGTATTTTCCAGTTTTCCACAATGTGTCTGCCAATAATTCATGCAAACATACGCCCCGTTGTGGCGTGCGGACACAATGAATTGTGTCCCTACATTGGGTGCACGAGGGTGTAATCGGCGGACATATCAGATTTTCCGCGACTTAGGAAATCCCAGAGCCTTTTCTTTCAATTCTATTAACTTGCGAAACTTGAGTAAAATTAGTGGATGGACAACAGATTTTCAGCTTTTAGATTAATTTACGTTTTTTAGCAAATTTTATAATTTCATTATGAAAGTGAAATGGCGCATTATACGACATAAAGTTAGATAATACGCATATATTATTTCATTTTGCGCTTATTGATATAATAATTCTTTCTATTTGAAAAAGATGAATTTTGAAAATAAAATATGAAGTTAAAAAGGAAGTGTCAAGAACAGTTATTAAATTTGCAAAAAATCTGACGGTAACGCCGGATTGGAAAAAACAAATTTTCTAAATTGCATTATTATGATAAAAAGAATTGGAAAAACTAAAAACGGCTCTTTTGATTACGAGGGTTTCAACGAGATCGTAGATAAATGGAAAGACGTGCAAAGCCCGGTAGAATTGTACAAGTCATTATTCTACA
Source organism: Prevotella sp. (assembly GCA_021204605.1). Taxonomy (GTDB): domain Bacteria; phylum Bacteroidota; class Bacteroidia; order Bacteroidales; family Bacteroidaceae; genus Prevotella. The sequence goes on along the minus strand of JAJPZD010000029.1, from coordinate 974 downwards.
AGAGGGACATGGGAATACTATTCGGGCCGCCGCATTGTGGCAAGGATTTGTTTGCCATAATGATTGGAGAGGAGTCATGTAAAAAAATGAAAGAAGGCGGATACAACGATTTTACAGTGTTGTATGTTGATTTTGAAAAGAGTCAACGTCAGCAGGTGTTGAGGTACGTAGATGCCGGCGGACAAAGATACCATGAATTTTCAGAAAATTTGATAATGGTGTCCTACAAAAATGTCGATTGCAATAAGTTGACTCCAGACATATTGTATAAAGAGCTCTCGGAAATCATAGATGAGACTAATGCAGAAGTCGTTATAATCAACAATCTGACATATCTATGCCGTGGTCAGATGGGTTCCGTGGCAGCCGAGTTCATGCAGAGTTTGAAATATCTGCAAAACGACAAATACATAAGCATGTTGGTGTTGGTGCATACACAGAGGGCGGATGATTTCAAGCCGATAACGCTAAGGGACTTGAAGGGTAGCGATTTCCTGTTGACGATTGCAGACAGCATATTCGCAATGAACATAAGTCGCCGGGACAAGGATATCCGTTACGTGAAGCAGTTTAAATCGCAGTGTTCTGAGATTGAGTATGGAGCAGACAATGTATTGGTGTATAAGATGGAGCGAGGTGCGGACGGTGCGCTGTGGCCGAATTTCAAGGAGACCACACCTGAGGCAGAGCAGCTTGACATTGACATTGAGGCTGAGCGAAATTTCGTTTATAAAATAAGGTCGCTTTACAACAATGGCTGGTCGATACGTAAGATTGCGGAGGAATTTAAATTATCGAGGATGAGAGTATGGAGAAACATTCAGGGGGTTTAAGAGTGAAGCCCTCAAAGCCCCAAAGCCCAAAGCCCAAAGCCCAAAGCCCAACAACGACCCTCAAAGCCCCACCCCGACCCTCCCCCTTAGGGAGGGGGGAAGCCTGGCGGGGTATGAAGCACCTCTAAATCCCCGTAAGGG
>JAJPZD010000278.1 GCA_021204605.1 Prevotella sp. | reverse complement strand
GTTACTAATGGTGCCTTATAACCTAAGTTGTGCATATCCGCATCGAACTGAGTGCCACGAATTACGTAACAGCCGATACAGACGACAGTGATGATACCGATAGTAGCCAACAATACTTTCTTTTTGTAAAACGGGAAAGCGTTGATACGGTCGATAGCGTCAAACGCACGGTGGTTCATGCTGTTCTTTTCAGGGCGCAGCAGCTGAGGCAGGTAGGTGAGGCTGAACGCTGTTGTGCCTGTTATGGCAAAGGCGGCAAACAGGCCGAAGTCCTGCAACAGGGCGGTGTCGATAAAGATAAGCCCCATAAACGAGCCGATAGTGGTGATGCAACCCAAGCAGACAGGTTTGACCTGGTCGCAAAGCACCTGTTCGGGATTACCCACATATTTGTAATGAGTTAGCACGTGAAGCACGTAACTCATAGCAACACCTAAGACTACGGCACCGATACCCAATGCCAAAAGAGAAAACTCACCCTTGATGAAATACATCATTGCTAATCCGAACAGGATACCGAACAATATTGGCAAGAGCAGGAGCGGCAGTGTATTACGGCTGCGGAAACAGAAGAGAAGGAAAAGAAGAACCAGCAGGAGAGAGCCGCCTACGGTGCCTGTCAGGTCGTGCTTGATCTGTGAAGCATTATAGAAACCGCTTGCCGGTGTACCGTGATAAGAGATGCGCACATCGGGTGAATTTTTGGAAAACTCATCGGTCAGTTCGTTCAGCAAACGGAACAGGGTAGAGCCTTCTCCTGTGTCGGTAGCTGAATAGCGTGGTGTGAGGAAAGCAACGCAAACAGTAGAATCAGGTACAAAGAAATGTCCATCGATGGTACGATAGCCACCCGTGCCGCCTTCGGTAATCGGTTTCATCTGTTCCGCCAACAGGTTGCGCAAACCGATAGGGTCTGTCAATATCGCTTCTGGGAACATAGAGCCGAAGTCTCCCTCTAAGTCGCTGCGGTTCTGCCTCATCTGTTGTGCGAAGTGTTCCCGTGTCAGCAGCGTGTCGATATGGGCATAGATGGAGGTGTCAATGTAAGCTGGCAGGTGTTCGCTTAAATAGTCGATGGCATCGGGCAGCAAATCATCTGAAAGATTGTAGAAGACATCAGACAACGATTGATGTTGCTCTCCTAATGCCGCATCACGAGCCTGTAAGGAGTCGATGAAGGCATCGCACACTTCGATGATGCGCTCTGTTGAGGCTCCGTCAATCCCCTCGAAAAGCAGGAAGGTCTTGTCTTTAATGCGCAGGTTGGCGAAGGCAAGTTTCGTACTGCCATCTTCGTTCTTTGATGAGGGCAACAGTTTGTTGAGGTCCTCTTCCAAATGGATTTGTGCGGCAAAGAAGCCGAAGAAAATGAACAGACATACCAATGAAATCCAATATATGGCACGGTGGCTGCGGAAGAAGTGGTATATACGGAGGCATAATTCAGTCATACAGTCACCTCTCCTTTCATCTCTATGTACGTGCAATTGTTATCAGAAATGGAAGAAGATATACTATATCCAGTTCCCGTAGGTATCAGGTTTATATTTACTTCCAGTTCAGGACATGTTGCAGGTGTGGCGACAGTCGTCATTCGGCAACGTCGGATACTGCGGATTTGCAGGGGTTGTCCGGTCAGTTTTTCAGCACATTCTATTATTGTCTGTATGTTGCAGACACCGGGAGATACGGGGTTGTCAGGGAAGTGTCCTCGATAGACATCACAATCAGGGCACAGAGCAATGTGAAACACACCGCTAAGGTCTTTGCCCTGCATGCTGATTAGTTTATAATAGTTGTTTTCCAAATACATGGTATCACTTATTCGGCTGGATAGAGATTTTCATCTGTGTTTCAGCTATAATTTCTTCTCTCACATGGATTTCTCCTGACAACAAAGTCACACCGCCTACTTCTGCTCCCAATCGGATGAATGTATGTAATTCATCACCAGACTGCGGACGGTGGTGGCAACGGAAATTCTTCACCTCGCCGATGTAACCTATTGGTGGTTCAACAGCTCCGGCAAGTTTTGCCAAGTATCCTGCGAAAGCCGATGCCGACTGGGCGATATTTTCTATCAGTCCGGTTACCTCCAAACGACTATCGTCTGCGAGAAAGAAATTGCCGGGACGGATTGTGAATGATGTTTCCGCCTCCTCACCGTTCACGCTTAGAAGGGCATCAACCATGAGGATAGGGTCTCGTTGCGGAAGCAGGTCTTTAATGTCTAAGCCTATCATTCCTTGGGCAGATGCGATTCGATGTAATCATACAGGTTGTTGAAAGTCTGTATGGAGCGCAATTCTGTTACTGGTATTTTGACCTTGTACGTCTGTTGAACTAAGGCAACTAAATCCACAAGGCTCAGGCTGTCTAAATTAAGGGTGTCTTTTACATTGGCTTCTGGAAGTAATGACGTGGCTTCCACTTCAAATTCTTCAGCCAAAAGGTCGTTTACTTGTGCTACGATTTCTTCGCGTGTCATGGTTTTTATTTATTTTGATTATGTTAAATGTTTCTTACAATCAGTGTAGAGTTAGTACCGCCGAAGCCGAAAGAGTTGGAAAGGAACATGTCGAAGTGAGTTTCCATGCGTTCTGGCAGTACGTTGATGCATGCTGTTCCCTCATCAGGATTTTCAAAGTTGATATTGGCACCGATGAAGTCGTTTTTCATCATCAGCAT
>JAJPZD010000266.1 GCA_021204605.1 Prevotella sp. | reverse complement strand
CAGTTTTTTACGGCTTCGAGGAAAGTCTTGAAAATCAATTATTTATGAAATATAAGCTATTGTTGTGTGGGTTATTGTGCGCATTTTGCTTTAGGGTGAGTGCCATTACAGAAGCCATAGACAGTATTGACAAGAAGGTGCACAGCATAGAGGGTGTGACGGTTACGTCGCGCAAGATACCCTCACGCATATCATCGTCGAAGCCTATTCAGGTTGTGGAGAAGGAAGATTTGGAGCGTCTTGACATTACTAATCTTGCCGATGCAGTGAAGATGTTTGCCGGCACCAATGTAAAGGACTATGGCGGTATTGGCGGTATGAAGACCATATCAATACGCAACATGGGAACGCAGCACACGGCAGTAAGTTATGATGGCGTTACAATCTCCAATACCCAGGCAGGACAGATAGATCTTGGCAGGTACTCGCTCGACAATGTGCAGACGGTGGAACTTGCGATAGGAGAGAGCGATGACCTGTTGCAGACGGCACGCCATAGAGCCTCTGCCGGTGTACTCCTTATTAATACAGAGAAGCCACACTTTGACTATGGGCATAACTATTCTTTCCGTGTAAGAGTGAGGGGAGGAGCTTTCGGACTTATCAATCCTACAATCAGGTATTGGCAGAAACTGACCTCAACCACGACGTTTTCGTTCAACGGCGACTATATGCGAGCAGACGGAATATATCCATTCACGCTTGTCAACGGAAATCAGAAAACACGTGAGAAGCGGTATAATTCAGATATATATACATGGCGAGGCGAGGCGAACTTATATCAGACTATCAAAGACGGAGAGCTCAACCTCAAGGCATATTGGTTTTACTCGCAACGAGGCTTGCCAGGTTCGGTAATCCTCTACAACAATACATCTAAGGAACGACTGTGGGACGAGGATTTTTTCGCTCAGGCACATTTCAAAAAGAGGTTTTCCGACAGGTTGGCTTTAAGCGCATGCCTGAAATACGTACATTCGTGGAACAAGTATGTTGACACCAACGTGAAGTACCAGAACGGCAAGGAAATTGATGTCAACCGCCAGAATGAGTGCTATGCCTCAGCTACTGTTTGTTGGACACCAATTCAAGACCTGTCATTCTCGTTGGCGGAGGATATCGCATACAACGATCTGCGCTCAAATATGAACAATGCGGCACAACCAAACCGATACTCCTCGCTGACCGCACTATCTGGTAAATATGTATTAGGCAGGTTAGAGTTGCAGGCAGGGTTGGTGGCTACCCTTATGACAGAGGATGTGAAATATGGTGCTACTCCAGACGACCGCAAAAAACTGTCGCCTACGGCATCCGTAGCGTTCCGGGTGCTAAACACAGATGCCCTATATATTCGTGCATTGTACAAGAACACATTCCGAGTACCTACGTTCAACGACCTCTATTATGACAAGATGGGAACGGTATCGCTCAACCCGGAGAAAGCCAATGAATGTAATATCGGTGTTACGTGGCAGGGCAAGCCGTTCAAGTTCACGAAATACGTTTCCATAACTGTTGACGGTTATTACGATTTGGTGACTGATAAGATTGTGGCATATCCAACACTATACGTATGGAAAATGGCAAACTTCGGTAAGGTAAGGATGTACGGTATGAACATCACATTCGGTTCAGACATGACACTTACAAAAGATATCAGTTTGCTGCTCAATGCCTCATATTCCTTGCAGAACAGTATAGATTTGTCAGATAAGACATCGCTCTACTATAAGACGCAAATACCATATACGCCTAAAAATACAGGCAGTGGCAGTGTAACGCTGCTCACCCCGTGGGTAAACGTGGGATATAGTGTTATGGGGTGCGACAAGCGATATTCCATGCAACAGAACACGCCAGAGTACCGAATGCACGGTTATTGGGAGCACAACATATCCCTCTCGCACGAGTTTGTGATGCGATCCTACCGTCTCAATCTGCAGGCATCGATAAAGAACCTCACAGATGAGCAGTACGAGATAGTGAAATATTACCCGATGCCAGGGAGGAGTTGGACGGTGACAGGAACGGTCACTTTCTGACAAAAGGAAGCCCCCTCTAACTCCCCCATTAGGGGGAGGACAAACCTCCTACATCCCCCTTGGAGGGGAACTTGCCTACCTGGTATGGGGGGGGGGTAAAATGAGAAATGAAAAAGGAAGAATTAAAAATTAAAAATTAAAAATGATTTTATAAAAGATATTGATAACTTAAAATTTAAAGGAAAAAATGGAATTGAGAAAAATTTTTTACGCCTGCCTTTGCGGTTTGGCATTGACAGCTTTTACAGCGTGTTCGGATGACGATGACGACAACACTGTTGTATGGAATCCAACAGAGTTAGGCTCAAAGGTTGAGATGTCGCAGACACGTGCTTTCATACTCAATGAGGGCAGTTACGGTGCGAACAACTCACATCTCACATATTTTGACTATTCCACACACAGTGTTTATGGCGAGGACATTTTCTATGCCCAGAATGGTGTAAACATAGGAGACACAGGACAAGATCTCATTGAATACAACGGCAACCTCTATTTGGCTGTTTACAACTCCAACTATATCGCTAAGCTCAATGGAGTAGGCATCGAGGAAGGACGTGTGTCATTCGATATGGAGACATTGGGACAAGTAAGGTACATGGTTGCTTCCAATGGATACATCTATGTAACTTCTTACGGTGGAT
>JAJPZD010000075.1 GCA_021204605.1 Prevotella sp. | reverse complement strand
ACAATAAGCAGGCTCTTATAAATTTGCCCGTATGCAAAAATTATACGCCACAACCAGAATACTCTGATAATTATTTCTACTCCCTCTATGTTTTAACTGATGAGGAAATTAAATTCATTGAAGAACAATAAATAAACTAATAATGCTATGACAAAACTTGAAGATGCTTACAAGACTATCGATAAGGTAGGAGAATTTGGTTGGAATATAAATGAGGAGGAGGTACTGAAATCTTTGGATAAGTTTGAAAAAGAACTTATAAAGGATGAGGTAGTTCCTTTTATAAACCAAGACATCGCCCCGAAACTAAATCCCATAAGACGGAACTTTGTGCTGGTATTGGAATATAATCCAGACGAGCAAATTAAAGTTGCTCTGTCTCGCAAAACAAAAATCAGCGACATAGCAGATGCAGAACTTATTTCACCTATAATAGCTCCAGCAGAATACGTTGTAATACCAACAGAGCCTGATGAATTAAACGGGCAGACCAAGCCAAATCCGAATCCACCAAAACAACCTAAAAAGCCGACAAAAGGCTTGAAAGTAACATTTCCTGGCGATGGATTAGAGATTTGGCTTAGCACAGCCATAGAAACCTATATTGCCACAATTAAGCATATAGGTTATGAGCGTGTTGCAAACGTGGGGATTAAACACGCAGGCTACAACATCTTATCACGTAAGCAACGCCCAACAGAGCCGAGACGAAGGTGGCAGACAGAAAGAGATGGTTGGTATATTTATACCAACATCGGTAATAATGATAAAATCAGAGACTTGAAACAAATCTCCGATTACTACAACTTAGGTTTAGTAATAGAGGAAATCAAGCCAAAGAAGTATTTTGACTTTTAACCTCAAGAAAGCGTTGAATTATTATTCTAAACAATAAATTTTGATAATTATAAACCATTAAAAATATAGTAAAAATGAAAAAGCTATTTTTTATATTTTTGCTTTTGTGCTCCATTTGCACTAAAGCGCAAGAAATGCCTTCGGTTGCAAGCGTTACTTTCGGATGGTCATACGAAAAATGCAAGGAAATATTGGATAAAAAATATAATGGTGGAGAGAATTCATTGCAATTTGAAGCAAATAAATTAACATATTATAATGTGACATTTGGAAATGAACATTTTGATTATGTGGAATTTTATTTTCAGTCAGATGCTAAAAATACATATTTATACATTATAATGTTTACCACAAGTTTTAATGATACTGAATATGTGTTGTTAAAAGCGAAGAAAGATAGACTATACAACATGTATAATCAAAAATATGGTTTAAGATGGGAGGGCACAAATGATGATGGTTGTAATTATTATACATTTGGTCATAATCCAATTAACGATGAGAATGGATTTGTTTTGATGAATGAATTTAAAGGAACAAACAACGCAGGTGACCAAAGACTTTGGTTATCTATAGGGTATGGCCCTGTAAACTTTGTAAATCCAGAGGATGAAATATAATAATCATTTATCAAGTGTACATTCAACTTAGAAGTGCACAACAACCATTTTAATTGTTAAGAATCTACATATATATATCGAATTTGTTATACAAAAACTTTGTTGTATTACATAAATGTAGTATATTTGCTGTATAGAAAATAAAAATATGGATGAGAGATTTATTGTTTTAATAGAAAAAGATGCAGACGGGACTTATATTGCATATAACCAGAATGGTGATGGATATGCCTTGATAGGAAGGGGTGAAACAGTTGCTGAGGCAAAAGAAGATTTTGCCAATTCAATGAGTGAAGTGGCAGAGTCTGAAAAAGAAAGAAAAGGGAGTGTTGCTGAAATTCTCACAACAGAGCCTGAATACAGATTTTCGTTGCCTTCTCTTTTTGAATATTACTCAATGCTGAATGTGAGCGCATTTGCCCGTTTTGTCGGAATAAACGAAACGTTGATGCGCCAATACAAAAAAGGTGATACTTATATTTCTGACAAACAACTGTCAAGGATAGAGAATGCGTTGCACAAGTTAGGAAAAGAATTTTCCGATTTGCGTTTAGTTTGAAATGCAATTGGTATTAAAGATGATAGTATTATTAGAACATATATTGCTAAAGATGCTATAGAAGTCAGGAATTGAAAAGATCATCCATCGTCACCTCGCTGTGGACGATACTGTGGTATTTGCCATCACCAACCCCATAGGTTGTGACAAATGTATGTACTACAGATTTTTTCGTTTTTGTCTTGAGTCTGAAAAGTTCCCGGCGGTTCCGCAGTTTTGCTTCATATTCACCCGTGATATTGAATGCACCTTCACTGAATTTCATCTCGCAAAGGTGGATGATGCGGTCTGCACGCTCGATAATCATGTCTATCTGTGCCCCAGATGTTCCGCTTTCCTTATCAGGGGCGCAGCGCCATGTGGAAACAGATGTCGCCATTCCCGATATACCCAGTGCCTTCTTGATTTGTACATGATGCAACATACATATTAGTTCAAAGGTGAATCCCATCCAAGAATAAATACCACTAGACCCAAGATGGTGCGTCCACCATTGCCCATCCCTTGATAGGTTCTTTTCGATAAATTTGAAATAGAACATGGTGTAGAAATCAATCAGCCTGTAAATCGCATCCGTCCTGCAGTTGCCGAACAGGTTGGTCTTGTCTATGAAGTCGCAGCGTTCAAGATTGGTGAGGATGCGTGTAAGATAAGTTCCCGATAATTTGGTTTTCGTACTGATTTCGGTTCTTGTCATGCCGGATTTGTTATCTGCCAAAGCCCTCACTACCACTACATACGATTCCGCACCAGGAAATATGGCATTATAAAGTTCGTCAAACTCCATTCTTAATGCGCCAGTGTCCGAGAAACACAAGCTGTCAACATTCTGAGCAAAACTCTGTTGCGGTTCAAGCATCTTTAGATAGAACGGAACACCACCAGTAAGCATATAGCCTTGCAATATCTGATATCTGTCCCAATGGGCTGAACGGCTTTGAAGGTATTCTTCAGTCTCTTTCAAAGAAAAGGGTTTCAGATATATCCTGTGTCTGATTCTGTTGTGTAACCCGCCACGGTTCTTTATCAGTTTATCCGTCATCCATGATGTGGCCGAACCGGTTGCTACCAGTACGATATTGTATTGGCCGCTTGCCCAACCGTTCCAGAAATACTCCAAGGCACTTACAAAATCGGAACGACGAGAATCAATCCACGGCATTTCGTCTATGAAAATGACCTTTCTCCTATTATTGGGAAGAGTTGAAAGATAGTCCTCCAAGGCATCGAAAGCATCAAACCAGTCCTTGAACGGAGTGGGTTTTGTGCCTGAATACGCCTTAATTGCTTTGGCGAAATTATTAAGCTGGTCACGTGAACGGAGATTATGTCCTCCCACGAACTTAAAATCGTACTTGCCTTCAAAAAATTGTTCCACAAGGAAAGTCTTGCCGATTCTTCTTCGTCCGCACACAATCACGAACTCCGATTCATCAGATTCCATGCACATTTGCAGTACTTCACATTCCCGTTGTCGGGCAATCAATCGGTTTGTCATATCATTGATTTTTATGCAAAGGTATTATAAAATCTTTATAACGAACTGAATTTTGCACGAAAAATTACCACAGCGAATAAAAACAATCGTTTTATGGTAAAGTTTCGTGCATATCATCGTACAGTACTATCATTTGAAGGCAATGGTCACTGAATTCTTTGTTCCATTCGCCCAATTCGTATGAAACGGTTGGAATGTTGGTGAATGCGTAATCAATAAAAACAGGTTTCGTATTCTTTTGTGTTCCGTAAAAAGTTTTCTTATTTTCTTGTCCGAATGATTCCCCTGTAAATTGATGATAAAGACTGAATAAACCATGATTTTCCAAAAATTCAATTATTTGTTCGAATGTCCCTTTTGATTTACTTATACCAAATTGTCCGATAAAACAGTTGAAATCACCACATACCATAGTAGGATAGTCAGAAAGATTCGGCTCGTAATCTCTCAATGCTTCCAATAAAATTTGTGGATATGATTTTTTAACATCTTTATATTTCGTTGGCCATGATGCGAGCAATAGAAATTTGTCGTTTACTATAAATGGTAAAATGTAATTGTATTCGCTGTTATACCATGTCGGAACAACTAATTCTTGCTGATTGTTCCAAATAACGCCAAGTCCTTTTGATGGCCAATCGTCTCTACCAACCCATTTCATAGAATAGCCTTCTGGCAATGATATCCTATCTTGTCTTGCACACTCTGGTAAAACCATGATATCTGCGTTCATGGCAAGTATTGTATTTATTTTTGTTTGGTTACAACTATGGATATTATATGACAATATTTTCATAGTATAAGTTTTTTAATTATGTACTGAGAACTATCCAATGGCAAAAATACGCATTTTTTTAATTTTACGGTTATAGAGAAAAGTTTATTTCATAATTGGAATTGTTGAAAAGCCATAGCAAAACAAAAAACAACTAAAAAATTTACTAATTTGCGTTACGTCAATAAAATTGCTATCTTTGCATTGATACAACATGTTTATTATTCACAGTGAAATTCAAAGAAATATGAACAGAACAGAAACTGTCAATAGAATAGAATACGTGGTTTGTTGCGTTGGGGCATTTGCAGAGAAATTCAACATCTCCAATGCAGAGGCGTATGCCTATTTGAACAAGCACGGTGCAGTCAACTTTCTTATAGATTGTTATGCTGCAGAGCATACACTCTCTATTGACAATGCTGTTGAAGATATGATGTCTATCTGCTTAAAAAGAGGAGGGAGCTTGTAATAAAGAACAAATGATGAATAACGATATACAATTTCAGATAGAATGTCTGTCAACGGAGATTACAACAATGTTGATGGAAAAATATGGTTGGGATATGAAACGGGCTTTGGATGAACTTTATTCATCCGAAACTTTCAAGAAACTTTGCAATCCTGCATGCGGTCTTTATTATGAAAGTGCCGTCTATGTATTCCCATATTTGCAGGAAGAATTAGAAAATGTAGAAAATATATCCTTGTGATGTAAAGGTTTTTAATTTCAAAGTTGAATGTATAATTATGATTTGTAAAAGTCGGTAAGTAAAAATAAATTTTATAACGTATGTCATATTATCCTATTGAAAAAAAATTTGTAATAGCTGTTGCATCAAGCGCATTGTTTGATTTAACTGAATCTGACAGTGTTTTCAACATGTATGGAGAAGATAAATATCGAAAGTATCAAGACAAAAATATTGATAAACCATTTGATAAAGGAGTTGCATTTCCTTTTATTAAAAGATTGTTATCTTTAAATAACGCACTTCCTGATATTCTGCCCATTGAGGTGATTTTAATGTCGAAAAACAGCCCTGAAACAGGCTTAAGGGCAATGCGCTCTATTAAATATTATGGATTAAACATCAGTAGAGCTTGTTTTACTTCAGGTAAACCTAACTTTCAATATTTGCCAGCTTTCAATGCAACTTTATTTTTATCAGCAAATAATAATGATGTCCAGGAAGCTTTAAATAGAGGACTTGCAGCAGGACGAGTACTTAACAAACAATATATTGAAGATAATGAGAATGATAAAGAACTGCGAATAGCATTTGACTTTGATGGAGTATTAGCAGATGATTCCTCCGAAAAGTTCTTACAAGAAACTGGCGGAAATTTGGAAGAATATCAAGCACATGAAAAAGAATTTGCAGAAAACCCATTACCAAAGGGACCAATTTTTAATCTCCTAAATAAAATATCACAATACCAAAAAATTGAAAAGAAAAAAATTGAAGGGAATAAGTCATACCAAAGGATTTTAAAAACAGCCATCGTTACAGCAAGGAATGCACCCGCTCACGAAAGAGTTATCTCTACTTTAAAAAATTGGAACATTGATGTTGATGAAGCATTTTTTCTTGGAGGTATTGATAAATCTCGTATTTTATCTATACTTAAGCCTCATATATTCTTTGATGACCAGTTAGGAAATTTGGACAATCTATATAAAACTCCTGCTGTTCATATACCATTTGGTATTGCTAATAAGAGTAATTAATAATCATATTTATTTGCAAATAATAGAAATATTGCTATCTTTGCAATAAGAAATGTATGGATGCAAGTGAAATCACGTGAATTACACAGACGGTTTATAAAAGCTGGTTGGGTGTTTGACCATGCCGAAGGAAGCCATTATTTCTACATGAAAGGTGGGGTGATGACTGAGCCTGTACCTTACCACGGTTCAAAAGAAATGGGTATGGGATTGGTGAACAAATTGATAAAGAAATATGGCATTTAATACATTTCACACATTATGCATCAAAGAACAAAATAAAAAGGAGACAGAGGAATGGAAAAGATTATTATGATAGTGGAGAAGACCAAAGATTTCTACGATGCTTATTCGGAGAATTGTGAAGGCATATATGCGGCAGGAGACAGTATAGATGCAGTAAAGAAGGATACAGAAGAAGCAATAAGGCTTATAAAGAAAGAACTGCCCGAAGAACGCTGGCCAGAACAAATCCGTGGAGAATATGAGCTTGTGTTCAAACTTGACCCACAAAGTTTTCTACGATATTTCAAGGATTGTATGTCATTGGCAGGACTTGAAAGGATTACGGGGATAAACCAAAAACAATTGTCCGCATATCTCAATAACCGCTCCAAACCACGAAAACGACAAGTGGAACAAATAAATGACGGTTTACATCGTTTTGCAAACGAGTTGCTAAGTACTATACTATAGAATTGTATGATATACAAAATCGGTCTTGCAACCTGTGAATTTTCACTTTAGTTGCAAGACCGGTACATTATATGATGATTTAATCAATATGCGAACAATGGATAGTTTTTCATTGTGTCGTTGACTTTTTGGCGGACGGAAGCGATAACGTTTTCATCCTCCGGAGCGTTGAGAACCTCCTCAATAAGGTCAGCAATTAAAATCATAAGCTCCTCTTTTGCGCCACGTGTGGTGATTGCAGGAGTGCCGAGACGGATACCGGAAGTCTGGAATGCACTGCGACTGTCGTAAGGCACCATGTTCTTGTTGACCGTGATGTCGGCAGCAACAAGGGCGTTCTCAGCAACCTTACCGGTAAGATCAGGATATTTGGAGCGCAGGTCAACGAGCATTGAGTGGTTGTCAGTACCGCCACTGACGATAGTAAATCCTCGCTTTATCATCTCATCAGCCAACACAGCAGCATTCCTCTTGACCTGTTTTGCCCACTCCTTGAAAGCAGGTTGCAGAGCCTCGTTGAAGGCAACCGCCTTGGCAGCGATTACATGTTCCAACGGACCGCCTTGAGTGCCGGGGAACACAGCACTGTTGATCAACTGGCTCATCATCTTTATCTGGCCCTTCGGCGTTTTCTTACCCCAAGGGTTCTCAAAGTCCTTACCCATAAGGATTATACCGCCACGAGGCCCGCGCAAGGTCTTGTGCGTTGTAGAAGTTACGATGTGCGCATATTCAACCGGGTTGTCGAGCAGTCCGGCAGCAATAAGTCCGGCAGGGTGAGCCATGTCAATCATCAGGATGGCACCAACCTTATCGGCAATCTCACGCATACGCTTGTAATCCCATTCACGACTATATGCAGAACCGCCACCAATAATCAGTTTCGGTTTGTGTTCCAATGCCAACTGCTCCATCTGGTCGTAGTCAACACGCCCTGTTTCCCTGTTGAGGTCATAACCGATGGCATGATATAAGATACCCGACGTGTTTACGGCAGAGCCATGAGAAAGGTGACCGCCATGAGCGAGGTTTAATCCCATGAAAGTGTCGCCAGGGTTAAGCACTGTAAGTAATACGGCAGCGTTGGCCTGTGCGCCGGAGTGGGGCTGCACGTTGGCAAATTCAGCATTGAACAGTTTTTTTACGCGCTCGATAGCCAAAGTCTCTACTTGGTCAACCACACCGCAACCGCCATAGTAGCGCTTGCCGGGATAGCCCTCTGCGTATTTGTTGGTGAGCCATGAGCCCATGGCAGCCATTACATCGTTACTCACAAAGTTCTCTGAAGCAATAAGTTCTATGCCTTTCAGCTGACGCTGGTGCTCTTTCTCAATAAGGTCAAAAAGTACTTGATCTCTTTCCATTTTATTTGAATTTATTTCTTTGAGTTTTAATCCCTTGCAAAATTAATGAAAATAATTTTGAAATGCCAAAACATGCCTTGTTTAACGTAAAAATACACTTAAACAAGTTCCACTTTGGCTATGTTCTGCTCTCTCTCGCAATAGCGGCATTTCACGATACCCTTTTCCTTGTCAATAACGTTGAAAACCGTGTCCATCGGTTCGTTGTTGGTGACACACATCGGATTCTTGCACTTTATAATGCCCCTTATCTCATCAGGCACTACAACGGTCTTTTTCTCCACAACCTCATAGTTTTTTATTATGCTGAGCACCACATTGGGAGCAACTACCGACAACCTCGATATCTCCTCATCGGTAAAAAACTTATCCTCCACCTTGATAATGCCCTTTGTACCGATTTTCTTAGACATATAATTATAGCCGATGGTTACTACGGTCTTCAGGTTTTGCAGACCGAGGATGTTCGCCACCTCGTATGTCTTTTCAGAAGGTATATGGTCGATTACCGTACCATTATCTATGGCAGCCACCAAACGTTCTTTCTTGTTCATTTATCTTGTTGTCTATGTGAATTATAAATTTAATCTATTATCGTCTTGTCGTTGACAATCTCGTCCTCCGTAATACCGAGAACATCGCAGATCATCGCCTCACGGGCATAGAGCCCGTTCAGAGCCTGTTGGAAATAATAAGCATGCGGGTTGGGGTCCACATCCACATTTATCTCGTTGACACGTGGCAGGGGGTGCAAAATCTTCATGTTCACCCTCGCATTGCAGAGCATGTCGTTTTTGAGAATATAAACATCCTTTACCTTTTCGTATTCCATCAGGTCAGAAAACCGTTCCTTCTGTACGCGAGTCATGTAAAGAATGTCAGCCTCACCGATTATTTTCTCGTTGAATGCCGTATGCTCGATGTATTTTATGCCATGGTCCCTGCAATAGAGCTTGTATTCGTTGGGCATTGCCAACTCTTTCGGAGCGATGAAATGGAATGTAGGGTTGAAGTGGCGCATTGCCATTAAGAGGGAGTGCACCGTTCTGCCGTATTTCAAGTCGCCCACAAGGCAGATGTCAAGGTTCTCCAATGTTCCCTGTGTCTTGTAAATAGAATAAAGGTCCAACATACATTGCGAGGGGTGTTGGTGAGCGCCGTCGCCAGCGTTGATAATCGGTACAGGGGCTATCTCACTGGCGTATTGTGCAGCACCCTCAATGAAATGCCTCATTATTATGACATCAGCATAGTTAGATACCATAATGATAGTGTCTTTCAGGGTTTCCCCCTTTGTGGCGCTTGTTACTTTCGCATCGGTAAATCCGATTACACGTGCGCCTAAGCGGTTGGCGGCAGTCTCAAAACTGAGGCGTGTGCGTGTAGAAGGTTCGAAGAATAGGGTGGCGACAACCTTTCCTTTAAGAATTTCACGATTAGGATGTTTTTCAAATTCCTGCGCCAGTCTTATCATATAAAGGATTTTTTCTCTTGATAAGTCGGCAATGGTAACAAAATTACGTTTTCCCATTAAACTAAAAGATTTCTTTTCGAGTGCGAAGTTAGTGATTATTTTCAAATTTATGGCAGGCTAATCAAAAGAAAGTAGTAATTTTGCATAAGTTTAAATCTTTCTGCAATCTGATGAGGAAAATATTTGTACGAGTATTGTGGGGATTGCTTTGCGTTGTCGTTGTTTTGGCGGCAACTGCTTTCTATTTCATCTGGTCGGGCAGGATTGGTTATATGCCTGATTTGGAAGATTTGCAGAACCCGATAAGCAGGTATGCCTCGCAGGTTTACTCTGTTGATGGGAAGATTCTGGGAACTTACAACATGAACCGTGAGAACAGGGTACACGTTGACTACAACGACCTTTCCCCATATATCGTGAAGGCACTTGTGGCCACTGAGGATGAAAGATTTTACCAACATTCAGGTATTGACTTCATCGCCTTGACACGTGCCGTGGTGAAACGCGGTTTGTTAGGACAGAAAAACGCAGGCGGTGGGTCCACGATAACACAGCAGTTGGCCAAGCAACTATATTCAGGCACAGCAGCCAGCACGGTGGAACGACTGCTGCAAAAACCGATAGAGTGGGTGATTGCGGTAAAGTTGGAGCGGTTTTACACAAAGGATGAGATAATCACGATGTATCTAAATTATTTCGACTTCCTGCACAATGCAGTGGGCATAAAAACGGCTTCTTCGGTGTATTTCAACAAGGATCCGAAAGACCTGTCCCTTACGGAGGCCGCCACACTTATCGGACTGTGCAAGAATCCTTCATATTTCAACCCTGTGAGGTATCCAGAAAGATGTCAGGAAAGGCGCAATGTGGTGCTTGGCCAGATGCTTAAGGCGGGTTATCTTACGGAGGATGAATACAACAAGGCGAAAGGTGAGGAGCTGACCCTGAATTTCCACCGCATGGACCACAAGGACGGTATCGCCACTTATTTCCGGGAGTACCTGCGCCAATATATCTCGGCAAAGAAACCGCAGTTGAGCGATTATCCCTCGTGGGCTCGAGTGCAATATACTATCGACTCGTTGGCTTGGGAGGAAGACCCGCTATATGGCTGGTGCAACAAGAACCGCAAGAAGAGCGGAGAACTGTATAATGTCTATACCGATGGCTTGAAGATATTCACGACTATAGACTCCCGAATGCAGCAGTATGCGGAGGATGCCGTTTTAAGACATGTGAGCAAAGACCTGCAACCGGCGTTCTCAAGGGAAAACGCACATAAGCCGAATGCACCGTTCACGGATGCTCTGACGGCGAAAGAAGTCAACAATATTCTGCAACGGTCGATAAAACAGAGTGACAGATACCGCGCCATGAAGGAGGCGGGGGCGACAGAGGAACAGATACAGGCGGCTTTCAGGAAACCTGTCGAGATGTCGGTATTCACCTATCATGGGGATGTTGACACCATAATGACGCCTTTGGATTCGATAAGATACATCAAATCGTTCCTGCGTGCCGGCTTTATGAGCATGGATCCGAAAACGGGTGCTGTGAAGGCGTATGTGGGTGGCGTGGATTTCACACATTTCACTTACGATATGGCTACACGCGGTAGGCGACAGGTGGGCTCCACCACAAAGCCGTATCTTTATTCATTGGCGATGTCCAACGGTATGTCGCCGTGTGACCTCGCCCCTAATGTGCAGCAGACATACGGCGACTGGACACCGCGAAACTCCAGTAACAAGCGGTATGGAGAAATGGTAACGTTGAAATGGGGCTTGCAACAGTCGAACAACTGGATCTCGGCAT
>JAJPZD010000087.1 GCA_021204605.1 Prevotella sp. | reverse complement strand
GTCCCGAATCTTTAGTTAACCTTAAAACTAATACTATGAAAAACACAATGCAAAGATATTGCATGTATTGACATTATGCTTAGTTTTAAGGTCTAATTCTTTCAAAAAGGCAGGGTTTATTGATATATATCAAAATGAATGATAGCTTTCGATACTATTTCCGATAGTTCTTAATACCCTTGTTGAGGAAATCGAGATAATGGCTGATGTTCTCGTCATAGCTGTAAGAGCCGCCTAAGGGGTTGCCATCGTTGTCGATTATCACATAGAATGGCTGTGCGTTGGCACCGAACTTGCTGCGCTGCAGGTAGCTCCATTTGTCGCCAATAGTGCGCAGTGTGCGTGTCTTGCCGTTCTCTGTAACCTCAATCTGACTGCTTAGCGGTGTCTTGTCGTCAACGTAGAGGGAAATGAGTATCACGTCATCGTTCAATATGCCGGCCACCTGCGGGTCGGTCCACACCGCCGCCTCCATCTTACGGCAGTTCACGCAACCAAAACCGGTGAAGTCGATAACCACGGGTTTTCCCTGCGCCTGCGCCGCCGCCATGCCTGCCTCGTAATCCTTGAACTTAGGCTCCACCTCATTGTGGTAAATGTTGAAGTCCTGCGTACTGATAGGCGGGGCGAAAGCGCTTACTGCCTTGCACGGTGCTCCCCACAGTCCGGGTATCAGATACACGGTGAAGGCTAAAGAAGCAAGTCCAAGCATTATGCACGGCACGGGCATTGCCCCCTCACTGCCGGCATCGCTTCTGAATTTCAATTTGCCGATAAGATACAGGCCCATCAGTCCGAATATTACAATCCACAGCGACAGGAACACCTCGCGGTCGAGGATCCTCCAACCGTAAGCGAGGTCGGCTACGGACAGGAATTTCAATGCGAAAGCCAATTCTATGAAGCCAAGCACCACTTTTATAGTGTTCATCCAGCTGCCCGACTTAGGAGCCTGTTTGAGCCAGGTGGGGAACATTGCGAAAAGAGTGAACGGCAGGGCGAGAGCTATGGCGAAGCCGAGCATGCCGATTGCCGGTCCGAGGATACTGCCAGATGTGCTTACCTCAACGAGCAGGAAGCCGATGATAGGGCCGGTGCACGAGAACGACACGAGTGAGAGGGTGAACGCCATGAGGAAAATGCTGAGCAGTCCTCCCGTTGACGATGCCTTGTTGTCCACCTTGTTTGTCCAGGATGAGGGCAGTGTGAGTTCAAACCAGCCGAAGAACGACAATGCGAACACCACGAGGAGCAGGAAGAAGAACACGTTGAATACGGCGTTGGTGGCAAGGGCGTTCAGGGAGCTTGCTCCGAATATTGCCGTGATGATGAGGCCTAACGCCACATAAATCACCACTATTGAAATACCGTAGGTCACGGCATCTTTGATACCTCTTTTCTTGTCTTTGGTGCGTTTGAGGAAGAAGCTCACAGTCATCGGGATTATAGGCCAAACGCATGGGGTGAACAGGGCGATGAAGCCGCCGACCAGGCCCAACAGGAAGATGTATATCAGAGAGCGGTTGCTGCTGTCATCGCCACCGTCAAACGCCTGCAACTCTTTAATGACAGGTTTCCAGAGGTCATTGCCAATGGCGGCATTGCTGTTGTCTTGTTGCACGCTGTCGGTAGGTACTACGGCAACAGCTGCGGTGTCGGTATTCATATCTTCCTCAACGGTTTTTGTCTCAGGCGCATCGGCTGGTCCATTACCGCTATAGTCGAAATCCACCTGTGTCGGAGGCATGCAGTTTTCGTCGTTGCACGCCCCATATTCGAGGTAGCCCTTCACATGATAAGTCTTGCCTGTGATTTTATATCTCTGCACGAAAGACACGCTGTTCTCGAAATACCTTAGTGTCATGTCGAACAACTTGTCGTATTCCTTTATCTCATTCCCTTTCGGGGTGAGTTTCCCTACCGCCTCAGCGCCGTCGGCTTTCTCTGTGGTCAGGGTGGCAGAGATAGGCCCGTCATCGGGCAGTCCTGTTGAGTAAACGTGCCATCCCTTGTCGATAGTGGCTGAGAACACCACATCAATCTCCGTAGGAGACACTTGCTTCATGTTAACGCTGAAATGCACGGGGTCTTGTATCTGCGCCGTGGCAGTGAGCGAGACAACGACAAGAAGCAGTGCTGAAAATACGGTTTTTAATGATTTCATTATTTTGAATTTTTGTTTGTCATTATGTCGAGTACGAAATGGTCGGTCTCGTCCATGCCATTTCTGCCTATATCGGTGAGGTTGCGTATGCTCTTGTCAACATCGTCCTCGATAATCCCCTCCATGGATGTGACGTGCTTGTTTTGAATGGCGAGCATGGCGCTCATCACTGCGGTACTTACTCCTGTGGTGAGTTTCAACGCACAACTGGGTTTCGCACCGTCGCATATCATTCCCGTCAGGTTGGCGATCATGTTTTTCACTGCATAGGAGATCTGTTCGTATGAGCCGCCCATCAGATATGTTATGCCGCAGCTGCTTCCTGTGCTTGCCACCACGCAGCCGCAGAGTGCTGACAGCGAGCCGAGGTGCTGCTTGATGTATATCGCCGTGAGGTTGCTTATTATCAGTGCGCGTATGGTCTCCTCCTCAGTGTTGTGGTTTTCCTCGGCGAATACCACCACCGGCATAGTGGCGCAAATACCCTGGTTGCCGCTGCCGCTGTTGCTCATCACGGGTATCATCGCACCTGCCATTCGTGCGTCGCAGGCACAGCTGGTGGTGGAGAGGATTTTCGAGAATATGCCGTCTCCCATGATGCCTTTACCCAATGGACTGCACATCGTCTTTCCAAGCTGGTGCCCGTAGTTGTCTCTTAATCCGTCGGCCGCCGCCGCCTCGTTCAACCTTTTTGCCTCAAGGATAAAGCGTATTTCCTCTATGTCGGTCTGTGTGGCGAATTCATACACCTTTCTCAACGTCAGTTTTATATCCTCCTCCTCATCGTCGCCCGTTTGGTGGAGGGGCTTGTCTAAAATCACCTCACTGTCCTTGCGTAGGTAAATGAAATTGGTGTGCTCCCCGCCTATTCTTGCCTCCGCCTCATGGCTCCCGGTCTTGCACTTAACGGTGATATACAACTTGTCGGGGGCGTTCTCGTCGAGCGTGATATTAATTCTGTCTTGGGAAATGTATTCCTTACCACGTGCCACGGCCGCACTGTCGCAGTAGCGCAGCACTTCTAATCCGAGCTCCGACTTGCCGATGAGGGCACCGATAGCCACGGCGATAGGCAGGCCAATCATCCCTGTTCCGGGTATTCCTACACCCATGGCGTTCTTCAACACATTGGCACTCAACTGTATGTCGATGCTTTCAGGCAGTGAGCCCAACAGTTCCCTGGCTTTTGATACGCAGAGTGCCACAGCAATGGGTTCTGTACACCCAATGGCAGGCACGACCTGCCGGTGTATCAGGTCAATTATACTTTTTCTTTCTTCGGTTGTCAACATATATTAATGTATAGATATTTGTATAGCGTGCGAATTTACGAAATTAAGTGCATAATAAACACCTACATTCCCTAAAATTTTTATTTATGTGATAATTATTCATATAATGATATGACGTATGCTCATAGTAAAAGTAACTTTTCTATCAACTTTTCTATCAACTTTTCTATCAACCTTTAAGAGTTTTTCTATCAACCTATATATTGCTAAATTATAATTTCCCAGAAACCACCTTTGTCAGGACCGACACGACGAATATATTTATTTTCTCTCAATATTTTTATATTATTGCTGACAGATGTGATACTAATGTTTAAAGATTTTGATAAATCGGTCTTGGATATATATGGGTCATTACAAATTAACTTAAGCAACTTTATTCGATTTTCTGTCATACGATCTCCTTGTGAATTTGCTTTTTCTATCAACTTTTTCTTGATTTGGATTTCGTTTTAAACTGAAGAACCACAGGAAGTATAACGTTGAAAAAACTTTTTCAGGCATAAAAGTTGGAAGTTTGAAAAATAAACTATAACTTTGCAAAAGCATTTGGTACAACAACGAGAATGAGAAAGCCAAGGATTCCGGCATAGGGGAAATGCCGGAATCTTTACTTTTTTCTGTTCGGAATAAAAGAAATTCAAAATTTAAAAATTATGTCATATATGTCACAGGATGGCTACGACAAGTTGGTAGCCGAATTGAAGCACTTGGAAAGTGTGGAGCGTCCGAAAGCGTCGGCAGCGATTGCCGAGGCGAGGGACAAGGGAGACTTGAGTGAGAATTCTGAATATGAGGCTGCAAAGGAGGCCCAAGGGCATCTTGAGGATAAGATCAACCGCATCAAGCATGCACTTTCAGAGGCAAAGATTGTCGATACGTCTCGTCTTAGTACCGACTGTGTCCAGATATTGTCAAAGGTAGAGATGACCAATATGGACACAAAGGCGAAGATGAGCTACACTATTGTCAGTGAGAACGAGGCAAACCTGCGCGAGGGTAAGATTTCCATAAAGACGCCTATCGCACAAGGATTGCTGAACAAGAAAGTAGGTGATGTGGTGGAGATCAAGATACCACGTGGAAAGATAAGGATACGAATTGACAAGATTACAGTAGAGTGAATATAAATCATTAAAACTAATATCATGGATATTTTCTCAAAGATAGCTGCCGGTGAGATACCCAGTTACAAGTGTGCCGAGAGCGACAAGTTTTATGCCTTTCTTGATATCAATCCGATACAGAAGGGGCATACGTTGGTAATACCGCGTCGTGAGGTTGACTACCTTTTCGATATGGAGGATGACGAGTTGGGCGAGATGATTGTCTTTGCCAAAAAAGTGGCAGTTGCCATAAAGAAGGCTTTTCCATGCCGTAAGGTCGGGATGGCGGTATTAGGTCTTGAGGTGGCCCATGCCCATATCCACTTAGTGCCGATGCAGAGCGAGAGCGACCTGTCGTTCTCCAATCCGAAACTTAAACTCTCTGATGAGGAGTTCAAGGAAATTGCAGAGAAGATCCGCCAATGCGGAAATTAAGAATAACATTACCTAAGGTCATAGCGTTAATGGCGCTGTTTCCGTGTATGGCAGCGTGTGTTGTTGATGGGGATTCAAGCGACAATTACGGCACAGGTTTGTTGGAGGAGGGAGTTGCCGCGCCTGATTTTGTTATTGTGTCAGACAGTTTTCCTGATGGTATCACATTGAGCATGTTGCGAGGCAGATATGTGGTATTGGAGTTTTGGGCTTCATGGTGCCCGGACTGCCAGGAGGCCACGCCGGATATGGTTGACATGTACAACACGTTCTCATCTGAAGACATTCTATTCGTGGGCTTTTCCCTCGATACCGATGAGGAGGCTTGGAGGTCATACATCAACGACAATGCTATGAGCTGGATACAATGTTGTGAGTTTACGTCTTGGAAGGAGAGTGCCGTCGCCGCGGCGTATAACGTGAAGTGGATACCCACCTTGTATTTGATAGACAAGGTGGGGAATGTAGCTTTCGCCACTGTGGTCCTCAGTGAGATGAGAGAGAGGTTGAGCTTATTGTATTACTGAGTTTCCTATGCAACCGTTAGGCATTTGAATATGTATTAGAGAGCAGACTGTCGGGGCGATATCGGTGATGAATGTAGGTTTCTGTGTCGTGCCGGGCATGACGTGCCAACCCATGATAATGAAAGGGATGTGCGCATCATACGGATTCCACAGGCCGTGTGTGGTTCCCTCGTCGATCTCATCCCCGAAGACCTCATAATTGGCAGGGTTCAACACTAATTGTATGTCTCCGCTGCGCAACCTGTTGTAGCCGTTTATCACTTTCTCGCGTATCAATGTCGGCACTGTGGCCTCACCGACATGGTCAAAGTCAATCACGTAAGCGAACTGTGGGTTTTGCCGCAGCCAGTGGATTGCCGCTTGTTTCACCTCATCAAGTCTCAGGCTCTGTGAGGCGATAGCCTTGTGGTCGAGGTACACCTTATAACTGCTGATACCTAAAAGCAGTTTTTGGGAGACATTGAATTTTTCCAACAGATATTCGTTCAGGTCATCCTGCACTTTCGTTGCGAAGAAGCCCTCTGCCGGTATGCCGTGTTCCTGCGACATGAGGATATTGTTTGCAGCCCCATGGTCGGCGGTCAGGAAAACGAGATATTGCCCCTTGCCTATTGTCCCGTCGAGGAAATCGAAGAAGTCTGCAAGACGAGCGTCTATGTCAACGTAGATCTCCTGTGTCTTCTCGTGGTGTGTGGCATATTTATGTC
Organism: Prevotella sp.; assembly: GCA_021204605.1. GTDB lineage: Bacteria > Bacteroidota > Bacteroidia > Bacteroidales > Bacteroidaceae > Prevotella. Next base: position 5,164 of record JAJPZD010000087.1, on the reverse strand, counting down.
CGATAAGGTCAGTACACGAAAAACTTACTGTCAGCATATCCATGGTTGCGTTTTGGCCCAGTTGCTCTCCTGTTATCGCCGCTTTCGCCATCTCCTCAGTGAGCCGGTTGCCTAACGGGGTGTAGCAGACTTCGTCTTTTGTCACGTCGCCGATAGTCTTGTTGTAGTCGGCAACCCATTTAGGCAGTTTTTTCATGTAATACGTACTGGTGATGAACGTGTTTGACGTCGTGTCAAACCAATATGCGCCATCGGCGGCATGTCCTGCCGGCAGTATTGCCGCACGGTCTTTCAGGGAAATGCCGATTACCTTTGACTGGAAATTGGCGGCGATTTTCATCTCATCTCCTATGGTAGTGGCAAGCATGTTGCGTGGAGACATCCTGCCGGCATCCGATTTGCTTCCCACGGTGCTTACCGTAGAGTCGTCGCAACAGTAAACATATTTACCGTCCATAAAGAAATAATTTCCTGTGATGCCGTGTATCGAGGGCACGGAGCCGGTGTAAACGGAGGTATGCCCAATGGCTGTCACCGAAGGAACATAGTTGATCATCGTGTTCTCGCAGTTGTAGCCCTCGCTCATCAGCCTTTTGAAACCGCCATCACCGTAAAGGCCGTAATAGCGATACAGATAGTCCCACCTCATCTGGTCAACAACAATTCCCACTACAAGTTTAGGGCGTTCAATGTCGGCAGCGCATAGGGTATTACTTGAAAAGACGAATACGACCGTCAGGAAAAGCAGTCTTGTAAAAAATAATGTCCGTTTCATATTCATTTCCGAATTTACACGCTGCAAAGTTAAGCAATTTTGGTTTACAAAATGTTACAAGGCTGTTAAATGTGTAATAAAAGAACAAGGAGATGTCAAAAGCATGACATCCCCTTGTTCTCAATTTGAAAAAACAGAGTTTTTTCACTTGTATTCTTGCAGTATCAGTTTACCATTCATCAAGCCGAGTGCGTTATAGGCGAGCGATTCCATCTCGTTCTCTCCCGGTTTCACCACGATAGGAGCGAGGTAGTGGATCCTCTTGCGCAGCAGGTCGATGCAATAGTCGCTGTAAGCGATACCTCCGGTAAGGATTATCGCATCAACCTCTCCGTTAAGGGTCACATACATAGCACCGATCTGTTTAGCCACTGTGTAGAGCATGGCATCGACGACCGACTTGTATTCGGTGTCACCCTCTTGCGCCTTGCTTGCAATGGTAATCATATCGTTGGTGCCAAGATATGCGGTCAGTCCTCCCTTGCCGCTGAGCATCTGCTTAATCTGCTTGATGGTGTATTTGCCGCTGAAGCATAGCTCCACTAATTGCCCTGCGGGCAGTGTGCCTGCGCGCTCCGTTGAGAACGGTCCTTCACCATCAAGGGCGTTGTTCACGTCGATCACCCTGCCCTTACAGTGCGCGCCGATGGAGATGCCCCCTCCAAGATGTGCCACGATAAGGTTCAGGTCCTCGTATCTCTTCCCGATGGATTCGGCATATAGGCGTGACACCGCCTTGCTGTTCAGAGCATGGAATATCGACTTGCGCTGCATGCCGGGGATGCCTGTGTAGCGTGATTCCGGCTGGAACTCATCCACCACGACGGGGTCGGCGATATACGCCTTGCAGCCACATTTATCTGCAATGTCATTGGCTATCAGTGCCCCTAAGTTGCAGGCATGTTCCATCGTGGCATGGATGAGGTCGTGCCTCATCTTCTCGTTGACGGCATACACTCCGCCGTTCAGGGGCTTAAGCAGGCCGCCACGTGCCATCACGATATCGAAGTCAAGGGCGATGCCGGCGTCCTCAAGTCGTTTGAGGATGAATTTCTCTCTGTATTCATATTGTTCATATACACTGCCGAACACGGCAAGTTCGTTTAATGGATGGTGTGCGCCTGTCATCCACGTAAGTTTGTCGTCTTCATAGACGGCGATTTTGGTTGACGTAGAACCGGGATTTATAACAAATATCTTCATTTCCTGAAATTTCATTTACTGTTGTAAGAGCAAGCGAGTGCCAGACTGTAATATTTCGACTCGTTGGAATCAGCGCGTGATGCCACCACGACGGGAGCCGTAGTGCCACAAAGAATGCCTGCTATGTCCGCCTTAGCGAAAAGAGTGATCGTCTTGTAGAACACGTTGCCCGCCTCGATGTTCGGGAAAATCAATATGTCGGCGTCGCCAACCACAGGCGAGCTTATACCTTTCACCTTTCCGCTTTCGGCGTCGCAGGCAGTCTTGACATCCATCGGCCCGCATACGCATACGTTGCCGTAGGCGCCTTCTCCGGCCCGTTTCATCAGTTGCATATAAGATAATGTGTGAGGGAATTTCTCACTTACCTTCTCCGTGCAGTGAAGCAGGGCAGCCTTTGGGCACTCGACACCTAAGCTGTGGCATACATCAATGGCATAGCGCAGCATGGAGTCAAACTGTTCCAAGGTTGGCGCCGGTATGACAGCCGCATCGGAGAATACAGTGAACTTGCCGTAGGAGGGTACCAGAGCAACGGAAATATGGCTTAATACCCGCCCGCTTTCCAACAGTCCGTGTTCCTTGTTCAGCACGGCGCGCAGCAGGTTGTCGGTGTTGATAGTGCCTTTCATCAATACATCGGCAGCGCCGTCTCTTACCAATTCCACTGCCATCCGTGCGGCAGCATCTCCGTTGTCACATTCGTAAGTCTTTATACATCCCGGATATAGCGAGCATAAAACTTCAAATTCTGGCTTTATCCTGCCAGCATTGATGAACAGGAAGTCGGCTATGCCTTCCTGCAGACTGCGTTTAACCACATACTCTGTGTGGCCGTCAGCCGGACACACCACAGCCACGCGTTTCTTTTTCCCTGATTGGTGCAGGCTGTACACCAAGTCTTCAAAATTTCTTATCATTTTCTTTCCCCTGTACTTTTATGCGATAACAATGCAATCATATTAGCAAAATTGCCCGCATTGCTTGACAACATATCGTTATATTGCAATCTTATGCAAAGTTTATACAAATATAATGCAAAGTTAGTGCAAGAAACATAAATTCCAAATATAAGTATGTTTTTAAATTTCTTTAATTGTCGTTTACACATTTTTAAAAGGCCTGTTGCTCCTCATCGTTGAATTTCTCCAAAAGTGCCTTGTTGACCTTGTCAATCACCTCATTGTCTATCGATTCAAGATATATCTGGGTGGTCTTTTCGGAAGTATGTCCCATTCCCGCGCTAATGATAGCCAAGGGGACCTCGTGCTTGTGTGCGTTGGTCGCCCATGTATGGCGGGCGGTGTACGACGAGATGCTCAGTTCTGTGCCTAATAGCCGGCCCAGCCTTTTCAGTTTTCTGTTGTGGTAGTTGAGGGCAACCTTGTATTGAGTGTATGCCTTTCCGGGCTCTTTGGTGTGTATTATAGGAAACACATATCTGCTGTGTGCTGTCTTGGCCTCATAGTTTTTTATTATGCGGCTCATGCACGGTTCTATGTGTATGGCCAGCCTCTGGCCCGTCTTGCGGCGCACATAACTGATGATGCCGCCTTCTATGTCGCTTTTCTTGAGAAAGGCAAGGTCCACAAATGACATCCCACGCATGAAATAACTGAACACGAACAAGTCGCGCGACAATGCCAACGGGGGAAATCTTCTTAGATCCAATTCCTGCAGACGTTCTATCACATCCTCGTCAACGGCCCGCTTTATGGTATGGTCAACACCGGTATATACATCCTTGAAAGGGAAGGTCTGTTCCACGAGGCCGCATTTCACCGCTTTGTTATACACCGAGCGCAGTATGCGCATATAAAAAGATGTGGTGTTGCGTACACACCCGCGTTTTCTCAGCCACGTCTCGTATTTTTCCAGAAACACACCGCTTATCATAAAGAAGGGCATGTCGTTGCCGGATATGAAAGAGGAAACACTGTGATACGTGCTGATAAAGCTGCGCATCAATCCTAATTTGTTGCTCTTTTTGCAATTGACTATTTCCTCCCTGAAGAAAGCCATTATCGACTGGCTGATGCATGTCTTGCGGTACATCTCGGTAATATCCGACACGTGATATGGTTTCAAACTGTCATCAAACTGTTTTATAATCTTGTTAAGGTGAAGAATACCCAAATCGATTTTCTTCTGGTACCTCAACAAGAATTTCTCCCTCTCATTTTTGGGACGCATGATACACTCGTTCACCTCGTCCCAATGTCTTGTTCGGATGTGAATGCCGGTAGTTATCTGCCTGCTTTTCTGCTTGTGGCAGATCTGATAATAGATAGTGCCTGCTTTGCCCTTGCTCTTAGATGATGTAGGGCGGAATTTTACTTTTACTTTTGCCATTTTGATAAAAATTAAATTAAAACTGTGAAAAACTTTCCCCAAAAACTTTTCACAGGCGGGAAAATTGGGAAACAGAAACAAAGATTTTTCCGTTTCGGCAATTTTCAATGAGCTTGCATTGCTTTTATGTCAATATGCATTAATTCATAACCAAAATTGTAATATTGTCAAGTTGAAATGTATGTTATCACTGAAAACAATAAGCCCCATAACAGACCTTGGAGTGTTATGGGACTTCCTCGTGGGCGTTGACGGATTCGAACCGCCGACCCTCTGCTTGTAAGGCAGATGCTCTAAACCAGCTGAGCTAAACGCCCGTTATTTGTAAGTGGGGGCAAAGGTATGGCTTTTCATTGAATTGACCAAATATTGCCCGATAATTTTTTAGAACGCCCAAGAGGGGGATTTCCTTTATAATATTATGTGTGTTTTGGCTTAAGGCTGTAAGTAGAATTGCAGTAGATACAAGGATTATGTAAGTAAAAAGAGAGAAAAAGGAAAATATTTATTAAAATATAGGTGAAAATATTTGCAAAAAGAAAGTAATTTTGTAATTTTGCAGACAAATTGACAAATAGCAATTAGTTTTTTTATTAAAAGTAACTGAAAGATGGGAAATGGATTGTATAATGCCGGGTACGAACACGATGCCTGTGGTGTCGGTATGGTGGTGAACATCCACGGCAACAAGAGTCATGAGCTTGTCGATAACGCCTTGAGGGTGCTTGAGAACATGCGCCACCGAGGTGCGGAGGGAGCAGACAACAAGACAGGCGACGGTGCGGGCATACTGCTTCAGATTCCCCATGAGTTTATCCTCTTGCAGGGAATACC
>JAJPZD010000250.1 GCA_021204605.1 Prevotella sp. | reverse complement strand
AAGACCAAAGAATATATAGAATATATAGGCATAATAATATTATCATGCCTCTCCGCCCTATGGCTGATTATATCAGGAAAAAGAAAAAAATAATCGCTTGCTTAACTTCTTGTATCTTAGATCTTCTCTCTCAAATCTCCCTGACATGGATCTTGTCCCACATCACACCATTTCTTGTCCAAACAGGCGGGCTTGCCCTGCAAGCTGCGGAGCTTGTTTTTCAGAGCCCACGCCATAGGATATTTTATGTATTTGTGCATCACAGGACTTGCCGTACCGACCATCCAACAGTTCTTGGGGCATTTGCGCACGCACTGACGGACCTTTTGGGCCTGTTCGCTTTTCCAAATCTCCATGAACGAGGCATTGCGGATGTTTCCCATGCTCTCCTTCCAAAACTTATCCTCAAGGCCGTTGCATGGATATACCTCGCCCCATGGGTCAATGAAAAAATTGGCTGAGCCGGCCTCACATGGCAGCATTCGCCTGTTACCCTCGATATAGTTTATCAGTCCCATATTGAACCACGCACGGAACCAACTTTTCGGATGCTTCTCCTTCAACTGCCATTCTATCAGTTGTTTGAAGTTCCCACACACCTCATCCTTGTTGGTAATCACATTGTCATCCTTGTGAAAATAATAAGAGTTGTGGAATGTGGCAGTGGCGAACTCCATGCCCAACGACAGCGACAGTTGATAAAGCGCAAGCATATCCTTTGAGTTGTTGTTCGACACCGTGCAACCAAAACCAATATCCTTCAGACCCATTTGTTTCAATGTCAGCAATGTGCGCAGACCCTTGTCAAAACCGCCGGCATGACCGCGCAACTCGTCATTCTTTTGCGACAATCCCTCAATGCTTATGCGTATTCCAATATTGGGAAACTGCTTTGCAAGTGCCACCACCTTATCCTCAAACCAGCCTGAAGTGGAAATCACTATTCGCCCGCTATGCTTATAGCACTCCTCCACTATTTCCGCCAAGTCCTCCCTGATGAACGGCTCACCACCCGTAAGGTTGATGAACTTCAACTTAGGGAGAGATTTCAAGGCCGAAGCCTTTATCTCCTCACTCTTTTTCGTCGGATTATTCCAAATATTGCACATCACGCACCGCATTGGACAACGGTATGTCAATATAATGCTCGCATCCGTAGGACACGGGATAGTAATGTCAGTCATAGTTTTAATTTTTATATATATTCATTATAGAAGAATAATAGCTTTCTGCATTATAAGTTTCACAAGCATATATAGCAATTTGCTTGTAATCAAACATTGCATCATACATCGCTTGTATCTTTTGTTTAAGATCTTCAACATTGCCACTTTCAAAAGTCAAGCCATTGAAACCGAACTTTATAATTTCAGGAATGCCACCAATATTTGCACCCAAGACAGGCGTTCCAAGACATTGTGCCTCTATGACAGAAAGAGGATTATTTTCATACCATTCCGAAGGAATTACACTGAAACGAGCTTTTCCAACAAGAATTTTTATCTCATCCCATTGTTTGAACCCAACGAATTCAATGTTCGAATTTGCAACATTTTTAAGATCCTCTACCATAGGTCCACCACCAATAATTTTCAATTTATATGGCAACTGGTTAGCAGCTTTTACCAATGTATTCACACCCTTCTCTTGAGAAAGGCGTCCAATAAAACAATAATAATCATCTCTTTCATAATCTTCTTTATGGCATTTCGCTATATCAATAAAATTGCATAGCGTATAGAACATATTCTTATCGAATCCTCCTCGTATCATTTTGTCAGCCATAAACTGACTTGGACAGATAAATATGTCGGTGCACGATTCAATTCTTTCTTTTGTCCATTTTATGGCCTCCTTGTAAGAAAGAAGACTCGCCAATTTGGAATTCTTCATACAAGAATATTTCAATACATTCTGCTTATTTGTGAAACATTCCTCACATATAGTCTTGCCATTTCGCAGACAATCATATCGAGGGCAAAGCAGTTTATAGTCATGCAATGTCCACACGACCTTTATTCCTCTATCGTGAGCCAATTCCGCAATTGTAGGCGAAAGTTGAGAATGAATATTATTCAGATGTACAATATCAGGTTTGAAATCATCAAGCAAAGCGCAGAATTTTTTCCTAACTTCTTTTGTTCCAAAAGGGCGCAAAAAAGCCTCAACCATTCCAACTCCAAGTTTGAATTTAACCTCACTTGGAAAATATTTACTCCATGTAGAAGACAGATTCTCTGGATGCTGCATTGAAAATATCGCCACATCATGCCCATGAGCTTTCAACAACTCCTCCAAATTGATTGTGTAAACACAATCCCCACCACGGCGGTAGTAGAATTTATTCGCCAATATAATTTTCATTAAAAATACTTTTGATTCATCAAGAATATTTCTTTACTAATATGCCGTTATTTTAGTGCATTTTTAAGATAATCAAGACTTTTCAATCTTAAATTTTTCAAGTTCTCATCTATTGTATTCCAACACAATTCAGAATTAATATTGTTGCAAATATCACCACCTACAAATAAATGATCCTTGTTTATCCCCAAAACATTAAATAAAGAATCTATTCGAGAATTACGGCCTGTTTTACAAGACTTTGCATAGCGATAAAATGTCATGAATTGTCGATGAAAGATTATCGAAAACACCGAACAGTGGAAAGAATCCGTACAAACATAAGTGGCTCCACTTACGTATTTGACAAAATCTAAAGGATCAACATAATAAGGTGCCTCATCTCCGAAACCTTCATCCTTTGGAACATATTCATCCATATGACGTATTGTGATTATCTTGTAGCCTGTTTTTTCTTTTAACTTGTTAACAGATGACCTTGCATCTTGATTAGTTCCAAGAAAATAACAAAATATATATGGCTCTATTTCATGTGGGCGAGCATTAAGGATTTCCTTTTCCCACTCCTCGCGTGTAAATAACATAGTAGGATCTGCAACAACTTGTGCAATCTGATTTGAAATACTATCTACAATTTCTTTTCCTCTTTTTTCCCTGACTCCTATAGACTTATATCTATCAAGATAAGCTCCCGTAGCCTTCTTTTGAAAATTAGGTATTTCAGAAACGCCAAAACTTGATGCATACGAAACTTTTGGAACTTTATCATCAACAAATAAAAGATTAAAATATTTGTTAGGTAAACTCATAGGAGTCCAGACCTGGTCACTACCAACCACAAAAACCGAATAATTTTTCGATCCCTCATGTAAAGAATTATAACCAACGTATTTATGAAGAAAAGGAAAGAATTTTTCTCGTTTAAAAAGGTTAACAGCCTCTGTACGTTTTTTTACCCCATTAGCATAGTTAGGAAATAATCGTAAGACCACTTTATTTTTAACACGGTCAATTAAATCTTTAAATTCACCGCATCGAATCGCATTAATTATAAATCTTACCTTTTGAACTAATGAAAGGTGTTTCTCATATACAATAATTTCTACATCAAATCCAAATTCTTGCAACTTTTTTAGAAGGACAAATCCCTGAAGTGATGTGCCATAATTGTTATGTCCTTCACGATAGGCCATAACATAGCCTAATTTCTTTTTATCCATTATTTTTTTATTTAGATGTATTTTTTTTCAAAGCTGATACCAACCACCATAAAGACTTGTGCCTGCCAAAAAATTGCTGACACCTATTCTGCATGTAGTCTATAACTCTTTTCAATCTTATTTTCTTAGGTAAAGTGATATCATATTCTGGCACACTTCGATCTCCATTACATTTTTTGCTAATGGCGATGAATTCAACATTCCGACTTTTTTTCTTGTATGCCATTTCTTGTGAGGAGTTTAGAATCGCCACATTAATTTCATCTAATGTTATGTAACCACTTTCTTGTGCCTCAATCAAGAGATCAAGCCATTGACGTTTTCTTACAACAATAGAATTAACTCCTACCTTATCCGAAATATATGGGGCAACATGTATATCACCAAAACAAATATCTCCTAATTCTGAATAGTGATCTATACAAAACAAGCATCTGCGAGGAATAAAGAAAGAACGGAGGGGATGGTAGTATCTCTGATACCTTTCCACGATGTGGAAAGGTTTCAGAGATGTACCCCTGATACCTTTCGCAACCATGCTGCCAAGACAGCCTACATCTCTATATGCAAAGTATTGCAATTCTTCCTTTTTTATTCCTCTTTCTTTAAAAACATGCTCTGTTAGATAAAAAGTTCTTCCCGATGAACAATATAATCCAAAGTAACCGAATATTTTTTCTTTGAACTTTTTGTCAAAAGCTTCAAGTTTGCGAAATCCATGAATATGACAAGGCAAACCAACTATCACAAACCTGTTTCCTTCAACATTTTTTATATCTTGAACAATATGATTGAACGAAACAGGGGCATATTTACTACCCTTACCCTTTAATACTTCTTCTCTGTTTCGTGCTATATACGACCTTACCATCAACTCATTCTTAGGATCAAAAGCTGTTACTACCGCACCATCAATTAACTTCTTTTCGAGGAGAAATACTAAAAGTTGACTTACTATTCCACCTGAACTACAATGATAGCGAATATCATAATCATTACTATATCCAGTGAAAATTTTTAAATAATGACCCACTAATCTATCCTCTTTGATATCATTATCCAAAAACTGCTCTTTTGCAATTCGTAATAAGTCAACACCTAAACCAGGACAGACATCATAACATTTATGGCATCCTTTATTATTATTACAACAGGATTTATCAATATAAGGAAGAAAACGGCCTTCTTTCACCACAGTTGTTATCGCATGAAAAGGACATACGCCCTCACATATACCACATCCTGTACATAAATCATGTTTAAGAGTATAAACGATATTAGGTATGTTATTTATCATAATACTTTAAATGTTGTATTTATTTTGACTAACTCGTTTTATACAAATTGAAACCAATCTATAACACAAAAAAACTATAATGTGTTTTAATTTTTTTCGGTATTTTATATCTTTCCAAAAAGACTGTGGAACGTATTTTCTAATTGCCTTATCTGTTTCCTCAAAAAATACTCTTGATTTACTAAAAACGGCATCTTTCATAGCACCAACCCTTATCTCTGATTTAGCTTTATATTTACATGGTTTTGGTATATAAATGTCGTTCTCTATTGCATAATCAATAATGAGATTATAGGCACGCATAACATCTGTTCTTACATATTTTATTTTAGTCTTAGTTACACTATTTGGATTAATTCTATATCCATATAAATTTATATCGCAATACTGAAATTTCTGTGTGTGACATAATATCTTGAACAAAACAAGCCAATCTTCTCCTGAATCTATATCCTTGTTGAATTTTATATTGTTTTCAGTAAATAATCTACGGGAATATATCGCACCCCAAACTCCACACACAGCTTCTTTTGCAATCACAAGATAACGAAATTTTTCGATGTCATTGCAGAATTTCTTTACGTAAGGTTTCTTCTTTTCTTGTCCAAAACGGTAAGCGCCAAATTTAGTAACATCATAATTATAAAATTTTGCTTCTTTGTCAAGATAAGTCAGTGTGTTACTATCGAGTACATCATCGCCATCGACAAACATAATCCATTCACCAGTTGCAATTCTCAAACCCAGATTCCTTGCGCTGCTTACACCTTGATTAGATGTATGGACTGTGCGCACTTGTTCATACTCATTAGAATATGTATCACATATTTTACCTGATTTATCTGTACTTCCATCGTCAATTAACAGGATTTCTATATCATAGAAATCATTTTCAGCAAGTACGCTGTCAATACAATCGCTAAGATAATCAGCACAATTATATACAGGTATGATTATTGATATTTTAGTTTTTATGTCGCCCATATTTATCTGAAAATGTATGGATTTACATCACCTGTATTGTTCATTATATATCTATAAAGAAATGATCCTATACAAAAAACAATACTAATAAAAATAAACATTTTTCTGTGTTTGGTTTCTTTATCAAATATCATCTGCGGTATAAGCATTATAGCTATTACAAAGAAGTCAATGAATACACGAGAACCATAAACAGAAAAAGTATTGAATATGTTGTATAACGCTATCGCAATAACGAACATATAAGTCTCAAATTTATGGCTCTTGCCATTTTTTACATAAACAAGAAATATCGAAAAAAGCGTATATGCTATGGAAGTGCCATTATTCGCCATATAATCTCCCCATCCAATTACATATACATCATATCGCTCTGATCCTGGCATATAAGACATAAAAGATAAAACCACATCCTTTAATATATAGGTTCCTATATAGAAAAACAAAAAGGAAGACAATATGATTATGTAAAGCATTCTCTTCTTCATCTGCACATTTGGCTTACTCAATAAGTAATGCAAAGGTATCAGGAATAAGAAAAGAAACTCACTTTTGTGAAACAAATAAGAGACGACTATTGTAATTACGGCAAATTTAACGTACTTTTTTTTATAAAGAAGAGGAAAGGCAGCCATTATCAATCCTATTGCCATCATTTGGCGCATTATATTTAGACTTAAAAAATAAAAGCCTAATGTATAAAACACGAATAACGCAAATGCATAATTCACTTTACTGTCTTTGATGAATTTCAATACCCCCAAAAAGAATGGTAGAAAAATCAACGATATAAACAACAAATAATCTTTGGAAAACCATTTGAAAATAACTATGGCACATACATACCCAGGCTCCCAATGCTCCATATCAATGGAACTGTTGAATTTAAAAGTTTTTACATAATAAAAAAGTTCCCTATATGTTTCTACATCAGTTCCGACACTTGAAGCCCTGAAAAGTGCTAAAATAGCCATATACACAATAGCGGCTATTGGGAAAATCTTCGTTTTATAGAAAAAAAGACCCATTAAAAGTATTACCAATACTATGATGTATTCCTCTGAGAAAAACATATTTGTTAGTAAAATATCTATCGTAAAAATGATTATTTTTTCAGAAAATGTGCCTTCAAAAAATTAGAAGACAAGACTCGCCACTCTTTGAGTTTTTCGTTTATCATCTCCCAGTTAACGGAAATCGAATCTTCATAACACCATGTATCTGAATACATATTGTTTTCCAAACAGAACATAGCAAGTAATGATTTTATCCTTGCAACACCACGATTCTCATTGCCAATAACAACAAATGGCTTGTTGAAAAGAATAGAAAACACACATGAATGAAACGAGTCTGTGACAACAAACTTAGCATCAAGAAAGCCTCGTAGCCACTTCTCAACAGGCGGCTGTATCCTCTTTTCCAATGGTGCGCTCCAATCATCCACACGGGAATTAATATAAAAAGGACTCAGACATTCCTCAGTGGCAAGAACGGATATAAATTGTTGATTTTCTATTGTCATGTCAAGGATATAACATGCAAAATCTCCCTCTCTTTGCCGTGTGGCAGCATTTTCTACCAACTTAATATAATCCTCTTTATTGAGCAACATGGTAGGGTCAAGAACATGCCTTGCTTCTATATTTAAATAATTTCGGCACAGTTTAATGCCTGAATTCTCTCTTACACTCACAGCATCGAATTTTCTCGCCAATTCCGCACAACACCTTGTAAGACTTCGATTGTATTCCCAGTAGTCAACCCCAAAAGACACAGCGTATGCTATGCGCTTGATATCCCAGTTAGCCGCAAACTGCAAATATGCGCTCTTGATATACAAACAGTACATGGGACGCCATATTTGGTCGCTCCCTACCACAATAGCGTCATAATCATCTTTATTTAATCTTTTAAAGTCCTTTACTGATACACTATGTATATACTTGTCGATAAATGGCTGTGTATATTCACTGACAATCGGATATTCTTTGTTGAATCGTTGCTCATAGAATATGACACTTTTCCTGCCTATAAGTTTCTTAACTATACGTTTGAGATATTTTATCGGCATTTTCCAAAGTGGTATGAAATTATACCCATTTGTATTAAAAACAACCACATTATGTCCCATTCTCTCCAATACAGTCTGCAGGGCGTATGCCTGAAGCAATCCACCGTAATTTGTGTTAAGTGGTAAAGTGAGAATACCTATACGCATAATGTTGAAACTAAAATTTTAATTTTAAAAACAATGTCTTTCAATTCAAATCAACAAAACATAAAAACTGTTACTATTCTTTATTGTGTCGAATTATACAGAAAGAATTTTAATTATTTTCCTCACGCATCTTTTGCCAAATCTAAATGTTTTAAGATAAAACGGTATGTATAAACAGTCCTCAACGGCTTTGCTAATGGGATATCCTTTGTTTAACAATATATAGAAACGTTCCCTTTTGGGATGCTTCTTGGCAGATTCGTTATAGGCTCTATTTCCGTTCACAACATCGCTCAAACAACAATTGTGTGTTTCCAAATCAAGCCTCCTGAAATAATCCTCTCCTTTTGATGTGTTTACCATAACGGCACTGACACCTTTGTCATCATCAAAATCAGAATTTGTGTTTCCAATTCCCCAAAAATCTCCAATTGTAATATCGCTGTGGCTATTCCCTTTTTTACATTTGCATGCATAACACGATGGACGCAAATAGATATTTGCCAAAAAACCCTTCATAAAAGGATTCTTATTGAATATATCGGACAACAAAACTGTATTTTTGTCCGCCTTAGAGACGGACTCTTTTCGGACAACAAAACTGAATTTTTTCCAACCGTGCATGGTTTTGTCCCTAAATTCTATACCCGTTATCACGGGTATGGCATTTATGGACGAAGTCAAAACTGAATTTTTTCCAACCGCCGCCCTTCGGGCGGATTGTACCACCTCCTCATTACATATTTCTCTTAAATATCTGCGCCAGACACCTGCACTTGGAACTCCATGACATACAAAATCCACTGTCAATAGATTTGGATAATCTTTCCCTAAGAATTTTCTTAATCCTGCTATCTGACATGGAGTACCCGAAAATAAAACAACACGACCTTGCTCCAAAATCTGTCTGGCTTCAATATATGTATTCTCAATCCTACTCTGAACATACTTGCTGCCCATCATATTTTGAACGACAGAATATGTCTCAGCACATACATGTCTCACTTCCCAACATTCATCAAAAACAGCTCCAAATATCTCTCCACCTATGCTAATTACATATTTTGCCAAAGAGATAAAAACTCCTCCTGAAGAACTTTTCATCCGTTCTTCCTCATTGGGATTCTTGACCGCAAAAACACTTTTTGGAACACTTGATTCCGAAATATTTATAAATGGGCATACTTTCTCGCATATTCCACAATCAACGCATAAATCAGTGTTTACTGCCGGATAAAGAAATCCTTCTCCGTCCTCTATCATCAAAATGCATTCCTTCGGGCATTTCTGCACACATGCAGAGCAACCACAACATTCACGTTTGTCCTTAATCTGTATCATCGCTTTATCTTTGAAACAACAGAGACGATTTTCGCTCTTATGACAATCCGTTCCGAATTATCTAAACCTATCATGTATGATATTACAGAAACACTAAACACACATACGACACATACACACAAAAATGACATAATGGTATTTGGCATGATAATATATAAAAGCACAGGCAACATTACTGCTAAAATTGTCACCTTGATACATCTTATAATGACTTTCCGGAAATATTGTGTCAATGACAAATTTATCATAGGACGGACGATTAATAGACGGACTATGAATGCCACAATACATATACACAGATGCACGATAAATACCGACATGGGCCTGCCTCCCAATTTCAATACTATATATGCTATTGGGACAATTGACAATAATATACCTCCTACTACTGACTGATAAAATCTCACCTTGCCGGTGGCCTGCGCTGAAATCATTATTGGATTGACTATTGCATCAATGATAGTTATGCAAAGCATAAGACGTAAAAACACTACTGTATAATCTGGCACCGTTTTCAACCAAATCCTTAATATCATTTCTGTCTCAAGTATCACCGGCAGACATAGCAATAACATAAGAAAAAACGTGAACTTTGAGCTCCTGAATATTAAACTATGCATATAAGCATAGTCGTTTGTAGCGTATGACTTTGTTATTTGAGGATTTATTGCCATCTGAAAATTTGCATAGAACTGGGTAATGGCATTTTGAACTTGGACAGCAACACCGCGCGCGGCATTTACTATTGGACCGAAAAACACATTCAACAATATGTTAATACCTTGTGTATATGCTATCCATGCGCAATTGCCCCACAAATTCCAACCTGCAAAGCTCAGCATTTCCTTAAACAGACTTTTATCCCATTTCCAACGGAATCTTGTCTCTTTGAAATGTCGTGTGCAATATGATCCGTAAACAAAGCGAATGCATAGCTGTACTAAAAACATCAATATCGCATACAACTTCAATCTGTCATAGCTGCCCAATTGAAGTACAAATACTATCAACAGTCGCAACGTTACTTCAAGAATGGAAATGTATGCAAATGCTGACATCCTTTCATGGGCGATTATGGCGGCATTATATGGTACGCTCATAACCAACACTATGGTTGAAAGTATTGCAAATTGATATACCCATAATGCGGCATCCATTCTTGTTTCTGGTATGGTCATCTTGTTATACAAAAACCATAATCCTATCGTCTCTGCCAATATGAAAATTATTATGGATATCAATGTATGTATGGATAGACTCGTACAAAATACTTTCTGCAATTGACTGAAATTATTGCGCCCCAACTCAAAATTAAGATATCGTTGAGTACTTGTTGCCATGGATGTATTCAGAAATCCAAACATTGCCACTACACCGCCAACTACATTATAAATACCA
The DNA here is from genome assembly GCA_021204605.1 of Prevotella sp. Lineage (GTDB taxonomy): Bacteria > Bacteroidota > Bacteroidia > Bacteroidales > Bacteroidaceae > Prevotella. The sequence continues at coordinate 587 of JAJPZD010000250.1, read as the reverse complement.
AAATCTTCTACTCCCAATGTACTCAATATCACACGACTGGTATACAAAGTTACAACCATCAAGAACAACAGACGAAAATACAGCATCAGTGTGTTCTTCGCTATTCGTTTGTTATTGGCGGATATGTCTGGCATTTAATTTCTTGTGTTTCAACGACTTCTTTTTGAGATAATACACTCCTCCTAATCCTGCATGAACGTACAACATTTTGTGTGTCAAGCAGTTACAGATAAAAACCTTAAAAATCCCACTAACTACTGACAATGTTCGCTTAAAAACAATTTGTAGTCCTTTCTTAGTGTAATTAGGGATATAAAGATGTTTGTTGGTGTCCCCAATGAGATATTTTCTCATTGCAAAGGTAGTAATTAAAAATGATAAGTGAGAAATTTTCGGTAAAATTTCTCAAGTAAAATGTATTTCAATCTGTTTCCCTTACATTTGGCAGGGTAAGATATATTTTAACTCTGGTTTATTAATCTGTGGAAGCACTTAATTTGTAGAGTCACAAATTTTATATGGTGTATCATTTATTACACTAATATAGGCTCACGCAACCGCATGAGCCTATATTATTATTAAAATCT
>JAJPZD010000088.1 GCA_021204605.1 Prevotella sp. | reverse complement strand
CGCCAGGCTATCGACGGTGATACCGCACAGGTAGGCCCGCAGGTGGCACAGAAATTAGGATTGTCTCAGGTGACATACGTTGAGGAGATTTTGAAGTGCGAGGACAACAAACTCACTATCCGCCGCCATATCGACGGTGGTGTGGAGACTGTTGAGGCTCCGATGCCTATCGTGATAACGGTAAACGGCAGTGCTGCTCCTTGCCGCCCCTGCAACGCAAAACTCGTGATGAAATACAAGCACGCCACCGTTCCTTTGGAGCGCACGGAGGATATGCCTTACGCTTATCTCTATGACGAGCGTCCATACCTTACACTTAACCAGTGGTCAGTGGCTGATGTTGACGGCGACCCGCAGCAGTGCGGCCTTGCCGGCTCTCCTACCAAAGTGAAGGCTGTGAAAAACATAGTGTTCCAGGCTAAGGAGAGCAAGACGCTCACATCTGCCGACAGTGATATAGAAAGTCTGATAAAGGAACTGCTTGACGAGAAGATAATCGGATAGAAATCATTATTTAGGGGCGAGGGCTTATAGCCTGACCGCTCCGGAAAGAAAAACAATAAAGATGAATAACGTATTTGTATATTGTGAGATAGAAGGTACTGCTGTTGCAGAGGTATCTCAGGAATTGCTCACCAAGGGCAGGAAACTCGCCAACCAGCTCAATGTGCAGCTCCATGCTGTTGTCGCGGGCAGCGGCATAAAGGGCAAGGTGGAGAGCCAGATTTTGCCTTACGGTGTTGACAAATTGTTCGTTTTCGATGCTGAGGGTCTTTTCCCTTACACCTCAGCTCCCCATACTTCAATGTTGGTGAACCTTTTCAAGGAGGAGAAGCCGCAAATTTGCCTCATGGGCGCCACTGTTATCGGCAGGGACCTCGGTCCGCGTGTGTCATCATCACTTACCAGTGGACTGACGGCAGACTGTACCCAACTTGAGATCGGTGATTATGAGGACAAGAAGGATGGCAAGGTTTACAAGAACCTGCTTTACCAGATCCGCCCTGCTTTCGGTGGCAACATCATCGCCACTATTGTCAACCCTGACCACAGACCACAGATGGCAACAGTGCGTGAGGGTGTCATGAAACGAGAGATACTTGACGAGAACTACAAGGGCGAGATTGTTTATCCCGACGTTGCCAAGTATGTTCCTACAACCGACTATATCGTGAAGGTTATCGACCGCCATGTGGAGAAGGCAAAGCACAACCTGAAAGGTGCTGCCATCGTTGTTTCCGGCGGTTATGGTGTGGGCAGCAAGGAGGGCTTCGACATGCTTTTCAAGCTCGCCAAGGAACTGCACGCAGAGGTAGGCGCAAGTCGTGCCGCCGTTGACGCAGGATTTGTTGACCACGACCGTCAGGTTGGTCAGACTGGTGTTACCGTTCATCCAAAGGTTTATATCGCATGCGGTATATCCGGACAGATACAGCACATTGCAGGTATGCAGGATTCCGGTATCATCATCTCGATAAACAGCGATCCAGACGCTCCTATCAACAAGATTGCTGATTATGTGATAGTAGGCACTGTTGAGGACGTGGTTCCCAAATTAATTAAGTATTACAAGCAGAACAATAAGTGATGCACTAAAACAAAGTAGAAGAAAATGGCAAATTATTATAGTGATCATCCGGAGTTTGACTTTCACCTCTCCCACCCTCTCATGAAGAGAATAGTTGAGTTGAAGGAACGTAATTTCGCTGACAAGGATGAGTATGCTGACGCTCCTGTTGACTTTCAGGATGCCATAGAGAATTACAAGAGAGTGCTTGACATCACAGGCGACATCGCAGCCAACGTGATTGACCCTAACGGTGAGGAGGTTGACCAAGAAGGTCCGCACCTCGTTGACGGCAGGATGCACTACGCATCAAAGACTTACGAGAACCTCGACGCTACCCGTAAGGCAGGACTTTGGGGCGTTTCGATGCCTCGTCGCTACGGCGGCCTCAACATGCCTGTAACGCCATATTCAATGGCTTCGGAGATTGTAGCTGCCGCTGATGCAGGATTCCAGAACATCTGGAGCTTGCAGGACTGTATCGAGACTCTCTATGAGTTCGGTTCTGAGGAGCAGCGCAAGAAATATATCCCACGTGTATGTGCCGGTGAGACAATGAGTATGGACCTTACGGAGCCTGACGCCGGTTCTGACTTGCAGCGTGTAATGCTGAAAGCGACATACAGCGAGGAACAGGGCTGCTGGCTGCTCAACGGTGTGAAACGTTTCATCACCAATGGTGACTCAGACATCCACCTCGTACTCGCCCGTTCAGAGGCAGGCACACACGACGGTAGAGGACTATCAATGTTCATCTACGACAAGCGTGAGGGCGGCGTTACTGTCCGTCATATCGAGAACAAATTGGGTATTCACGGCTCTCCTACCTGTGAGCTTGTTTACAAGAACGCCAAGGCAGAACTCTGTGGCAGTACCCGTTTAGGACTTATCAAATATGTAATGGCTCTGATGAACGGTGCCCGCTTGGGCATCGCTGCACAGTCGGTTGGTGTCAGTCAGGCTGCATACAACGAGGGTCTTGCATACGCAAAGGACAGAAGGCAGTTTGACAAGGCCATAATAGAGTTCCCTGCTGTTTATGATATGCTTAGTCGTATGAAGGCAAAACTAGACGCTGGTCGTAGCATACTTTATCAGACAGCACGCTATGTGGATATCTACAAGGCTCTTGAGGACATCTCCAACGAGCGCAAGCT
>JAJPZD010000004.1 GCA_021204605.1 Prevotella sp. | reverse complement strand
ATTCTGGTACTTGGAGCAGGAAAGATGGGAAGTTTCTTCCTCGACCTGCTCAGTTTTGAACACGAGACAGCAGTTTACGAGAAAAACCCACAACGGCTGCGGTTCACATACAACACTCAACGGTTTACTACTATGGAGGAAATCGAGGAGTTCAAACCTGAATTGGTGATAAATGCCGTTACGGTGAAATATACAATCCCGGCTTTTGAGGAGGTATTGCCTCACTTGCCGGCAGACTGTATTATAAGTGATATCTCGTCTGTCAAGACTGGTCTGAAGGACTTTTACAACAAAAGTGGACATCGCTATGTCTCCACTCACCCGATGTTCGGTCCTACTTTTGCCAATCTCAACCAGTTGCAGCATGAGAATGCCATTATTATCAACGAGGGAGACTATATGGGACGTATCCTGTTCAAGGAACTCTATGGCAAGTTGGGTTTGAATATCTATGAGTATTCCTTTGAGGAGCACGACAAGACAGTGGCTTACTCTTTGAGTATTCCATTCGTGAGTACTTTCGTATTTGCTGCCGTGATGAAGCATCAGGATGCGCCAGGTACCACGTTCAAACGACACATGGGTATTGCAAAGGGTGTTCTCAGTGAGGATGACTATCTGTTGCAGGAAATACTTTTCAACCCCTATACTTCTGGTCAGGTGGCTAATATCCGCAAAGAATTGAAAGACCTTCTCGAAATAATCGACAATAAGGATGCGGATGGTATGAAGGCTTATCTCACCAAAATAAGAAACAACGTGAAATAGAATTATGAATTAAGAGGTAAGAATTAAGAATTCGTTCTTGCGTGGTTCCTCGCTGGGCGTTTGATTGGGGATTTTTACACTCAAAATAATAATACTGTATATTTAGCATAATGGTTAATATTGCTAATAATGAATTTTAATTCTATTTTAATAACGAAATAGACAGATTATGGCTAATATAATATCGGTCAAAACATCTGCTTTTACTGAACGGATTATAAAAATGTGCCAGTATTTGCAAGATGAGAAAATCGAGGGAAAGGATATTAATGGGAAAATTATGTTAAGTCAGATTTTTCGAAGTGGAACAAGTATAGGTGCGAATATAGCGGAAAGTAAGTTTGCACAAAGCCGCCCTGATTTTGTCAGTAAACTCAGTATAGCGTTAAAAGAAGCGAATGAAACCGAGTGTTGGTTGCTAAATCTCTATAATGCTAAATATCTCACCGAAGAACAATACAAATCAATGTTCAATGATACTGATGAAATAATAAGTATTCTTGTCAAGATCATAAAGACGACAAAACAAAATGGCGTTTAAAATGTGAAATTATTTTGCAAGCATAATACGTCAAGCAAATATTCAAGCAAGGAACCAAGTAAAATCGAATTCATAATTCTTAATTCATAACTCATAATTCAAATGCGTAGCATTTTTGCTGTAATTGGAATGGCTTGTGCGGGTTGCGCCGCAAACATAGAGAGAAAACTGAACCAATTGGATGGTATTTCGGTAGCGAATGTGAATTTCGCCGCCCGTACCGTGTTGGTTGAGTATGAGCCAAAAGTAATCACTTCTCAACAGATGAAGGAGGAGTTGATAAAAATCGGTTATGACCTTGTGGTGGATGATGAGGATTCTCTTGTCACTATCGAAAAGAACAATTACAACCGTTTGTTGAAACGACTTACTTGGTCGTGGATTTTGGCATTGCTCACTATGTGCATTTCCATGGGCTGGATTAATGTAGGCAACAAGGATGAGGCCAACCAGACAATGCTGATAGTGGCATTATTCTGTATTGTGTATTGCGGCAGGCAGTTTTATGTTAATGCCTGGAGGCAGTTGTTGCATGGTATGGCCAACATGGATACGTTGGTGGCTACGAGTACGCTTATCTCTTTCTTGTTCAGCGTGTTCAACACCTTCTGGGGCAATAGTTTCTGGGTGCCAAGAGGAATAGAGAACCATACACATTTTGATGCTTCGGTGATGATTATCACCTTCGTTCTTACAGGGCGTTTCCTCGAGGAGAAGGCAAAAAACAGTACTGCTTCCGCTATACGTGAATTGATTGGTTTAGCCCCGAAGATGGCTCATGTAGTCAATGGCGACAATGTCGATGATGTACCTATCGCAACATTGAGCAAGGGGGATATCATTGAAGTGCGACCTGGCGAGAAAATGCCTGTTGATGGTACTGTGAAGGATGGTGAGGCGTATGTAGATGAGAGTATGATGACAGGTGAGCCGATACCTGTGCAAAGGAAGTCCGGCGACAAGGTGTATGCCGGTACGCTGATAAAACAGGGAACTATACGTTTCCGTGCCGAGGAGGTGGGCAGCAAGACAATGCTTGCCCATATCATTCAGATGGTACAGGAGGCGCAGGGTAGTAAGGCTCCCGTGCAACGTGTTACCGACAAAATAGCGGCAATCTTCGTTCCTGTCGTTCTTTGCTTGTCAGTTCTCACTTTCTTGCTTTGGTATGTCATTGGTGGAGATACTCAGTTGCCACGTGCTATCCTTTCTGCAGTTTCTGTCTTGGTGATTGCATGTCCGTGTGCATTGGGACTTGCCACGCCCACAGCCCTTATGGTGGGTATCGGTAAGGCAGCGGGTAAGAATATCCTGATAAAGGATGCCACTGCATTGGAGAATATCCGCCGGGTGGATGCGCTGGTGATTGACAAGACGGGAACGCTTACTATCCCAAATAAGGATGTTGATTTTACAAATGCTGACTCGTTGTCGCTCGATGAGCGTGAGTCTCTTAAACCGTATGCTCGTGAGGCAATGGAAACATTGCAGAATGAGGGTGTTGAGGTTTACATGATGAGTGGTGATAAGGATGAGGCGGCTGCTTATTGGGCTGAGAAAGCCGGTATTAAGCATTACAAGAGTAATGTGTTGCCGCAGGATAAGGAGGATATGGTGCGCCAGCTCCAGTCGGAGGGGCATCATGTGGCTATGGTAGGTGACGGCATTAACGATACACAGGCTCTTGCGGCTGCTGACGTGAGTATCGCCATGGGTAAGGGAACAGACATCGCCATGGATGTGGCACAGGTAACGCTTATGGGCACAGATCTCCGTCGGATTCCTGATGCTATCTGTTTGTCACGCAAGACAGTAGGCATGATACACCAAAATCTTTTTTGGGCTTTTATTTACAATATCATCTGCATTCCCCTTGCCGCAGGGGTTCCATATCTTTTCGGTTGGCATTGGCAAATAACGCCGATGTTGGCAAGTGCTTTAATGGCATTTTCAAGTATCAGTGTGGTTCTTAACAGCTTGCGACTTAAGAGAGTTAAGAGTTAAGAATTAAGAGTTAAGAATGTGTTCTTGCTTGCGTGCAAAATTGCTGGGAAATGGATTTTTACACTCTTATTAAAAGATTATCTTTTTGAATTCTCAACGGATATTTGAATACTGAAACTTGGATTGAAATTATATTTTATGGCTGCTCCTATGCGGTCGCCGATATTGCTGATGTCATAGAAGGGCATTGGCATCCTGTTGTTTACCAATGATTTTTGGCCATAGATATATCCTTCCCAATGCTCATCAAACTTATATCCGATTACGGCATTTATACCGGCATCACGGTAGGAATCGTGTGCCCAAAAGAGATTGTCAATGTATCCGCCAATAGCTATTGACAGTTTGTCGGTAATAGGTTCGGCATACATCATACTGATACTCTGTCCGAATCCAGTGCCTCTCCAAGGTTTTTTGCCGAACGAGGCAAAAGCAGAGACACCGATATTCACATTCAGTCCTTTGTGCAATTCCCAGTCGTACCAACCATTCCAGTTCATCGGATACATTCCGATTGCCGTTTGACCGTAGCGGTTGAGTAATGGGATGAGAAGCGAGTCTTGAAGCGCAGGAGCGGAAATATTGTCCACATCAACATTTTCACTGAACGTTCTGGAATAATCATCCAAATCAACTGGCTCTGGTTTTACGGATTGTGTTGATACTGTATTTATCATTTCAGACTGAAGATCACCTACACTTTTGTGTTCCGTTGAAGTTGGATTATAGTCTTGACCATATATGGCGTATGACAAAAAACAAGTCAAAATAATGAAAATCATCCTTCTCACTTCTGACAAGTTTATCGCATTACACCCATATTTCATGTATTTAATTGACATATAATAATTTAGACCGAAATATTAAGATCAATCTCACAAATTGAACTTTACAAAAGTACATATAATTTTTGAATAAAGCAAGTATTCCATTCCATTGCAACTTTCTTTTTAGTTTTTCAAGAATAGTTTTAATTTTTTCATAAAAGTCATAGAGGAAACATCCATAGAGGTCCGTTGCCTTTACCTATTTTTAGTTTTTGTCCTCTTATTATACCGTTTTGTATAGTCTCTTTTGCACTACGAATGCTATCAGGTAGGGATAAACCAGTTGCGAGGAAAGTGGCGATAGCACTTGATAGCGTGCAACCAGTGCCATGGAGGTTATTTGTCTCAATGCGTGGTGAACAGAATTCAAATACTTTGTTGTCTGTTGTATAGAGTATGTCTATTGATTCTATTCCGTTGTAGTGTCCTCCTTTAACGAGAAAGGATGTTTGGAAACGCTCAACCAATAATTGTCCTTCATTATCGGGCAATGTATTAATATTAAGTAAGCGTATTGTTTCAGGTATGTTGGGGGTAACAAGGGAGCAAAGTGGGATAAGGTTGTCTTTGATGTATTCCACACATTCGTCATTAAGGAATTGCCAGCCACTTGTGGAGGCGAGGACAGGGTCAAGAACAGTGGGAACTTTCAATTTACTGACCACTGCAACTATTTCTTCCGCAATATCACGGTTTGGAATTACACCGATTTTAATAGCGTCAATACAGATATCAGAGAGTAGGGAGTCTATTTGTGAATGGAAGAACAATGTAGGTATGTCCAATACCTGTTGAACACCGCAGGTATTCTGAGCCGTGAGCGCAGTGATGGCAGTAACGCCATAATGTCCTAAAGACGTTATGGTTTTAAGGTCCTGTTGGATGCCGGCTCCGGCTGAAGTGTCGCTTGCCGCTATTGTCAGAATTGTTTTCATGCTATGTCATGAATGTCTATGATAGTGAATGTCATTTCCAGGCATCTCCCAATATCATTGCACCGCCAAAGCCCATTGCTTTTACTTTGGGTAGTAGGGAGAAAGTGATACCCCCAAGGGCGAACACCTTTTCATCAATGATGCCGTTAATCCTTGCTGTTTCCAATTGTTCAGGCGTGAAGGTGGAAAGATAACCATGTTTTGATATTGAATTGAATATAGGGGAGAGCGACACGAAAGAGTATCTCCCTTTAAGTCTTTCCACTTCCTCTAATGAATGTAGACTGCGGCTAACGCTACCTCTGAAATTATCTGGGACAGATGAATTGCGTGAGTTGACGTGCAAGCCGTGAATACAGTATGCGCTTGCCAATTCAAAATGTTCGTGCAGAGAGAGGCGGTGGTGTAAATCCTCTGGGATTGCATGCAACAAATTCTCGATATCCTCCCGTTTTGCCCATGGTTTGCGTATATGCACGAAGTTGCATTTGTCCTTTCGCAAGTAGTCAGATATGCGTTGTGCCTCATCCACTACAAAGCAGGGCTTGGTGATAATGATGGTTGTGAACATAAGGTGTGGTCGAATGTTGCGTCCCAGTCTTTCCAAACAGGTTCACGTCCGAGAGAGCGGAGACGTGCGTTTATCTCTGTTGCTGTACGGTTGTCGGAGACAGTGAACTGTTCCAAAGCCTGTGGGTAGGTGTAGTAGCCACCAGGGTTCACTTTCGATTCGGCAGACATTGTGGTAACACCAAGAGTACACATATTGTCACGTATAAACTGCGGTTCACGTGTGGAATAGGAAATGTCCACATCGTGGTCGAAGATACGCATTGCGAATGTTACTTGGGCAAGTTCACGGTCGGTTACGAAGCAGTTAGGTTGGAAGCCCTCATTCTGTGCTGGGCGCATACGAGGGAAGTTCACTGAATACTTAGTGCGCCAGTAGTGTTTTTGCAGATAGCGAAGGTGATAAGCCATCATCGTAACGTCAGTGCGCCACTCTTTCTCAAGGCCGAGCAACGCCCCCATGCCGATACTGTGTACGCCAGCCTGTCCCATGCGGTCGAAGCCGTTCACCCTCCATTCAAAGTTTGATTTCATTCCGGCGGGGTGATATAGTTTGTAGTTTTCGCGGTGATAAGTTTCTTGGAAACAGATTACACCATTAAGACCATGATGTGTTAGAGTCTCGTATTCCTCCGCTTTAAGTGGCATCACCTCAATTTTCACGTTAGCGAAATGTTGTTTAGCCGTTTCTATCGCCATTGCAAGATACGGCACCCCCGCCTTTGCAGGGTTTTCGCCCGTGACGAGCAGTATGTTCTCGAAAGGAGCAAGTTTTTTTATTGCGACACACTCGTCGTCAATCTGCTGCCGTGTGAGGATGGTGCGCAGCATGGGGTTGGTGCGGTGGAAACCGCAGTACACGCACGAGTTAGTGCATGAGTTAGTGATATAGAGAGGAATGAACATCGACATGGTCTTGCCGAAGCGTTTTTCAGTGTAATATCTTGACAGTCTTGCCATCTGTTCGAGGTATGGCTCTGCTGCCGGTGAGACGAGGGCGATGAAGTCGGTTACATCGAGATGCTGCTTTGCCAAAGCCCTTCTTACATCGGAGTCTTTGGTGTTTGCGATGCGGTCTGTTGTCTCATCCCAGTTGATTTTTAATAGTTCTTCTGAAAACATCTGTTATAAATTAATGATAAAAGATTTCATTGTACGTAGGTCAATAGTCCAAAGACGGTCTATGAGAGGTTCACCATAACCACATACGAGTTGCAGAACCTGGCTTGCCTCCACGCTGCCTACAACTGCTGGTGTTACCCCAACGACCTCCTTGCCAGGGTGTGGCATACGGAGAGTTGCCGCTTCATCGGGGAACAGTGTGCGGTATGTGGCATTTCCTGCACAAAGTACAGCCACCTGTCCTTCCAGGCCATGTATTGAGCCATAGACAAATCTCTTGCCGAGAGTCTCGCAGGTGTCACTGATCAGGTAACGTGTGGCGAAATTGTCTGTTCCGTCCACCACGATATCGTAATCAGAGATGATATCGCTTGCATTATTTTTTGCCAGTCGGAATGGGTACGTTATCAGCTTGACATCTTTGTTCAAGGCTTTTAACCGTCTGCTTGCGCAGCCTACTTTCTGTTGTCCTACTTGCGTGGCATCGTAGAGAACCTGTCTGTGTAGGTTGGTGATGCTCACGGTATCATCATCCATAAGTCCCAGAGTGCCGATGCCTACAGCCGTGAGGTATGTTGCGATTGGAGAGCCGAGTCCGCCAACACCTACTAATAGGACACATGTCTTAGCGAGTTTTTCCTGTCCCTCTTTTCCTATTTCGGGCAATAGGATTTGTCGGTCGTATCTTGTCACCATACGGTTATTTCAATTTGCGCAAGTCGTGAGTGAGTTTTGCGGCGCAGAAATTAGGTCCGCACATTGTGCAATATTCTCCCTCCACATGGCCAGCTTCGGTGTAGTAGTGCAAGGCGAGTTCAGGGTCAAGAGAGAGGTGGAACTGGTCGCGCCAGCGGAAGTCGAAGCGTGCTTTTGAGAGAGCGTTATCTCTTATTTGTGCTCCTGGATGTCCTTTTGCGAGGTCAGCCGCATGCGCCGCTATCTTGTAGGTGACGACACCGGTGCGCACGTCATCACGGTTTGGCAGTGCAAGATGTTCTTTTGGTGTCACGTAACAGAGCATTGCCGTTCCGAGCCAAGCTATCTGTGCACCGCCGATAGCACTGGTAATGTGGTCGTAGCCGGGTGCAATGTCGGTAACAATCGGGCCGAGTGTGTAGAACGGAGCCTCATGGCAGTGTTGTATCTGTCGTTCCATATTCTCTTGTATCTTGTGCAGGGGGACATGTCCTGGTCCTTCTATGAAAGCCTGTACGTTTTTCGCCCATGCACGTGTAACGAGTTCCCCCATGGTGTCCAGTTCAGCGAACTGTGCCGCATCGTTGGCATCATTTATGCAACCGGGTCGCAGACCGTCTCCGAGAGAGAGAGCGACATCATATTGTGCGACAATGTCGCAGATGTCGTCGAAATGTTCGTAAAGGAAAGATTCTTTCTTGTGTATGAGGCACCATTTGCTCATTATCGAGCCACCACGGCTCACTATTCCGCAGAGGCGAGTATCAGCGAGGTGCACGTTGTCGTAACGTATTCCGGCGTGTATGGTGAAATAGTCAACCCCTTGTTCACATTGCTCTATGAGGGTGTCGCGGAATATTTTCCAGGAAAGGTCCTCCACCTTGCCGTTGACTTTCTCTACGGCCTGATAGATAGGTACTGTTCCCACTGGAACGGGGCAGTTGCGTATTATCCATTCCCTTGTCTCGTGTATGTTTGCTCCAGTGGAGAGGTCCATTAGAGTGTCGCCGCCCCATTTGCACGACCACACTGCCTTGTCAACCTCCTCCTCTATGGAGGATGTGGTGGCAGAGTTGCCGATGTTGGTGTTTATCTTCACTGCGAAGTTGCGTCCTATTATCATCGGCTCGGCTTCTGGGTGGTTGATGTTTGCTGGCAGTGCGGCACGTCCACGGGCTATCTCCTGTCTTACGAATTCGGGCGTGATATGAGTCTCTATGCCGAGTTCACGGCAGTTCATGTTCTCCCTTATTGCCACATATTCCATCTCAGGAGTAATGATGCCCGCTTTGGCGTAAGCCATCTGCGTGATACACTTTCCTTTAATAGCACGGCGTGGCAGTTGGATGTGCTCAAAGCGCAGTGAGTCGAGCGAGTGGTCGGCGAGTCGTTGCTTACCATACTCACTACTTATTTCATGCAGCACCTCAGTGTCGTTGCGCTCTACAATCCACGGTTCACGCAACCTGGGCAGACCTTTTTTGAGATCCACCTTTATGGCAGGGTCGCTGAACGGGCCACTTGTGTCGTAGATTAATACGGGGGCGTTGTCCTCTCTATTGGTGTTTCCATTGCTGTCTTGCGTTACAGTCGGGGTGAGGTTCACCTTTTGCATTCCTACTCGTAGGAATGGGTATATCACACCATTCATGTAATATTTTTCACGCTGTGCGTAAGCTTTGTTGTCGTTTGGCATGCTTGTAAAATGTTTTATTGGTTGTCTGTTAAGAATGCGGTGAGAGGTGATGTTGCCTCGGCATAGTCGGTTATTGCTCCCAGTCCGGCGTTGTAAGCCCGTCGCCCTGCGATTACAGCCTCTTTGAAGGCAATCGCCATCTCTATCGGGTTGGCAGACACGGCAATCGCTGTGTTCACCAGGCAGCAGTCGGCCCCCATTTCCATTGCCTCGGCAGCATGGCTTGGTGCACCTATTCCCGCGTCTATCACTACTGGCACGGTGGATTGATCGATGATAATCTGCAGAAAATCTTTTGTACGCAGTCCCTTGTTAGTACCGATAGGAGCGGCGAGAGGCATCACCGTAGCCGCTCCCGCTTCCTCCAACTGTTTGCAGAGTGTTGGGTCAGCTTGGCAGTATGGTAGTACAACGAAACCCATCTTCACCAATTGTTCTGTGGCACGTAGAGTCTCTGTGGAGTCAGGCAATAGGTAGCGGGGGTCGGGGTGAATTTCCAATTTGAGCCAGTTTGTGCCGAATGCCTCGCGAGACATCTGTGCTGCGAAGATTGCTTCCTCTGCATTTCTCACGCCAGAGGTATTAGGCAACAGTTGCAAGTTGTCTCTGCGAGTGATATGAGAGAGCATGTCATCCTGCTTATCGTGAAGTTCTATTCTCTTCATGGCAACAGTAACCATTTCCGTTCCGCTTGCCTCAATAGCTTTTGCCATGAGAGTGTTGTCGTTGAATTTCCCAGTGCCAAGAAACAGTCGGGAGTTGAATTCTTTTCCCGCAATAATCAGTTTATCCATATTTAATTAATGTTTTTATAGTCATTTTCATATTTTCTATAGGGTTGTCAGCGTGCAATATGCTGCCGCTGAGGGCGATGCCGGAAATACCGGTATTCATAAGTGCCGGGATGTCGTCGAGGGCGATTCCTCCTATTGCAATGATAGGAATGAGGATGTTTTCCGCTTTCATTTGGGGCACTATATTCTTGTAACCGTCAAGTCCTAATACAGGGGCAAGTCCTTGTTTCGTCGTGGTAAAGCGGAATGGACCGACTCCAACATAATCAGCCCCCGCTTCGGCATGTGCCTTGATCTGTTCAAAAGTGTTTGCCGTGCCACCTATTATAAAAGCATTGCCGGCAATCTCACGAGCCTTTGCCACCGGCAAGTCATTCTGGCCGAGGTGCACGCCATCGGCTTTCACCGCAAGAGCCACATCCAAGCGGTCATCAATTATCAGTTTTGCTCCAACAGTGTGGCATAGAGGCAGCAACTCAAGGGCAGTGTCGAACAGTTGTCGTGTTGTGGAATCTTTCATGCGCAGTTGTATCCACCGGCAACCACCTTCGATTGCCATGCGGACAGAGTCGATATATGAGTATTGCTCTGTGTAGTGTGAAATAAACTGCAGCATCATCCTCCGCAGGCGGCTTTAATGATTATCACTTCGGAGCCGTTAGTCAATGGTGTGTTAGTCCATTGGTCGCGCTTTATCATTTTGTTGTCGAGAGCCATTGCCACGCCATTCTCTGGCAATGTGAGTTCGCTTGCCAACTCCATTAATGTCGTGGCAGAGGTTTTTGTCGTCTTGTCGTTTATTTTTATTTCCATATTTCTTTATAATCTTTTTTTCAGCAGTTAACAACTTCAGTAATTGATGTCAAGAAACCAATTTAAAGCGTCGGCAATCATAGAGTTACCACAATTAGCGACTTTCTTCTGATATTAGCAATAGAAAAGCCCTGAGTGTCAGACGTTGATATCTTCACTCAGGGCTTTTAGTTATATGTATTGCTAAAAAGCAGTCATCTCTTTCCCTACGGCAGCATTACCTGCATCAGGTCAGTGGGTATGATCTCAGCCCTTACTCCCTTATTATGCTTATGCGGTTTCAGTAGCACCCCTAAGTGTTGTTCAGTTACGATTCCTTATTGTTATGCAAAAGTAATAATAATTCATGAGAAATCAATTATTGCATTGTTAAATAAAATAAAGAGGGGTAATTTTGAGTAATAATTCACTTATATAATAAGCGAACTACTGTTCCCGGCTTTATGTCAAAAGAATTTAGGAGGTATCTTATCCAAAGGAATAAAACACGTAGTTTTTCAAATTATCATCAAATTGCCATATAGGAGATTTACACTAAAACTAATAATCGCTGATTTTCTATATAATCTAAAAAATAATTGTATTTACTTAATATTTCAGATTTTCATTGAACACTCGTTAAATAATAGGTTTCAAAAGGGTTTTTTAATATTATTTAGTCCGAAAGTTTA
>JAJPZD010000095.1 GCA_021204605.1 Prevotella sp. | reverse complement strand
TTCGGGACTTTTTGACTTTTATCGCATAACGTACTTCACCGCATGCTTACGAATAAAAAAGTTACGTTTGTCCTTGAAATCGACTGTGAACATTTCTTTGGAAAGGGATAATATTGTGATAAAGGCATACCTCCGACATCTGTCATCTTTTTCTTGTCGGACACACATTTACAAATTCAGTATAATTAACTGATTTTCAATTAGTTTAATCTCCGACATATCTCCGACATCGATTACATCGAAAGAGAAAAATAATAGCAAGATATTGTGCATATAATACACTTCTCTGTTAAATGTACACAAAAATGAGGAATGTACCAAAGGCACTATCCCCCACTCTATTATATGAGCACTTATTCTAAATTATAAAAATTCCGCAATTCTGTGAAAAGCTGTCGCAGTTTTTGACAGTACTTTAAAGTTTTTCAAATTACGTGTTATCATCTGTAAGAGGATAAAGTTTTATCCTTTGTTTTACATACCAAAGTTTCCAAATGTTTGAATAAGTCACTCCATTAATGTTTAATTCAATAGTAAATAAACCTGCTTTCACTCTTATAGAATTATTAGACTTTGCATAAAGGTATCCGACAATTGTTTCTCCTGGATTAATTGTTGTACTCTTAAAATATCCTGACTCTTTTATTTTTCTCTCGGCATCAAGAGCTTCACCGTATGCAGCTATACGATTGCTTGCCGTTATTCGTGCCTGGTAAGCTGCTGTTGCATCATACGAACTAGTAACAGATGTCGAAGCACCAGAATAATTACTTCCCAATCCCGTCGTACCAGCATATATCGAGGTTGTTTGGGAAGTTGATTTACCTGCCTTTGACGCTGCTAAACTCTCACCCAAAGCATTAAAAAAATTATCCACAGCATTACTTTGTTGAAGTCTCTTTGAATATTCTGCAAAAGAATAAACCTTTATTTCTTTATCTTCACCCTTATTATTTTTAAATGAGACATTTATATCATTCTCATCAATATGTATTGGAAACATGGAATTATTTGTTATGATTATAGAAAGCATCATACCCCAACTACTAAGATTTAATCCTACATTTATCCCGTTCTTATCATAAAATACCCATGGTAAGTCATTTATAGTTTCTATTTTCATATCACTCGAAGACGGGTTCTCATATATAGGCTTTCCATCAGATATACTCATCTTGCTGCATTGTCCTGCACTATTTGACATCACATAATAGTCATAACGAGGCTGTCCGTTACTGTATTCCGTCTGCACACACGTAGTGCCGTCCTCATTGAACTCAGTGCAGATACCGTCTAATTCTCCGTTAGAGTAATACAGATGTTTTATGATTAATCCATCCTCATTATATGTTGTAAATTCTCCTTCATGCTTTCCATTCTTCCAAGACCCCTTTTCGGATGGCTTTCCTGATTTGTAGAAAAACTCATAGTCTCCGTCAAAAACAGAATTACTATCATCATCTTTATCTATAGTAATATATTTGCCGTCTGCTTGGAGTTCTCCTGTAAAATAATAACATCTGTACGGCTTACTGCTTGTCGTATCTGATGTCTTTTCCATCACTCTATAGTATGTGGCAAATGCTTTTGTTGTAATATTTTTCCAGTTCTTGTCATAATACAACGTGTCCAACTTTGTTTGTCCTATCGTTGGAAGAACAGCCAACAATGTCAACAATAAAATAACTACCTTTTTCATGATTGCATTGGTTTTGTTTGTTTGAATTAATATTTTAGTTTGAAGTATTCTCGCTTGAGTTTTGTTACTGCCTACTGCCAACAATAGCCAACCACAATATATAGTGCCTCTGTCAGCATTTCAATCTGCAAATATAATAATAATTTTTAAGATTATTATATTCTTTTTACTTTTTAAGGAAAATTTACTTCAATATATTCCAAGATATGCAGTTCAATGCACCACCCTTGTTGACAATAGAATTTAGCTTAACAGGAACAACCCTTCCCTTATATGAAACATAATGCTTTTCTATTTGTTCAAGGGCTTGCTCGTCCTCTTCCTTTTCAAAAACAGGAACAAAAATAGCCTGCTGTGTTTGCAGGAAATTTATGTATGCCCAATTTTTTGTGTGTGTCATACGCTTGTATTCAAGTACCGCCACATCGAATTTCGCAGATAATATCTTTTTCCATTTATCGGCAAAAATTTTGTCGTAATCGTGATAGTTGGTCATTAGCACCTTATTATCCGAAACATACCTGACAATCCCATCCGCATGACCATATGGCTCACATTTATCCCACGGCAAAAAAATAATTTCACACCCAAAAAGATTTTCCAACTTATCAGTTAGCTCTGTCCGAGAATAATATTGTTCGTTCTCACTGAAAACCTTATCAACCATGATGATACAATCCTTGCACTTAATGACATTACCTCCATCAATGATTATATCTGTCTTGATTGTCTCAATGCCAAGACTTTCCAATGTCTCTGTCGGGTCAGTTATAGTTTCCGTATATTTATCATCATTGATGAGATAGTTGGGATGATAACGATATTGGATGAACTTGTTTTTCTCCAACTGTATTGGCATATAATCCCTACACCAAAAGTCTTTGGTGTGTTCCAACCACCCCCATGGCACATTCATAGAATCAAGAGCGTTAACCACCCTTTTGAAAACTGTTGGATATCCTACGCTAATCTCCTCTCTATTCTTCTCTCTAATCTTCTTTGAAAAATACACCTTGTTGGTTTGTTCATCTAATATC
>JAJPZD010000117.1 GCA_021204605.1 Prevotella sp. | reverse complement strand
ATGATATAGTTGGTGATTTCCAATGTGGTGATATTCTCGCAGTAATAGAAGGCATGGTTACCGATAGACTGCAATTGTGAATCGTCGCCGAAATAGATATACTGGAGAGTCATGGGTTTGTCATTTCCTGCGAAGGCATAGTCGCCGATGCTTGTAGCACTGCTTGGTATCTCTATTTTCTCAAGAGCGACACATCCGTGGAAAGTATTGTCAGGAATGGCAGGTATGTTCAGAGTGCTGAATCCCTCTATCTCTTTGATGGATATGCAGCCCTCGAAAGCACCTTTCCCTATACTTATAATGCCGCTTGGCAGTTCGATTTTTTCAAGAGCCGTACAACCATGGAAAATACTGTCAGGCAGAGCCGTTATTTTCGTGTCTCCGAAGCCCTTAATCTCTTTAAGACCTGTACAGCCCTCGAAGGAGCCCTTACCGAGGCCCTCAAGGGTACTTGGCAATTCAAGAGTCTCGATGCTTGCGCAATCCTTCAGCAGAAAATCAGCCAATGTTTTTACAGTCTCACCGATTATGAATTTGGTGAGATTTTTGTAATTGGCGAAAATGGCTTTCAAGACTTCGTCGGTAATATCAATTTCAGCGTTCACAGCATTGTAGTAAATTGTCGTGACGGAAGTCAGTTGGCTCAACTCTTCTGGAATTGTTTCGACATCCTCCCCAATCGTGAGTTCGGTAATATTTTCATTGTCGAAGAAATCCGTGTCTAATAATTCAGCGCAATTATCATTATAAGTATAAGAAGTGATAAAAGGCAGATATTTTATCCAATAAGGAAGCGGGTCAACATTATCGCCGAATGTGCACTCGGTGATTTCGTTGTTAGTGAAAAAAGATTCGTCGAATAAGCTTTCACTTAGGTTTGCATAATAATAGATAGATGTTATGGTGGTAGTTTCTGTATTGAGAGCATTATAAAGTTCTTCCGGGATAGATTTAACATTCTCTCCTATGGTGATAGAGGTTAAGATAGAGTCATTTTTAATAAAAGACACATCGAAAATTGTGCAATTTTTAGCGTTGAAAGTAAGTGATGCGATTTGTAAGGTATCAGAGAACAGACCATCGGGTAATGTTGTCACGTCCTCGCCGATAATCAAATTCTTGATAGAATCACAATTTGCAAATATATCCGATCCTACGCTTGTAAAATCACCTTGCATCTCTACTGATGAGAGATTTTCACAGCCATTGAAAGCCTTGTCGCCTATACTTGAAACACCGCTTGGAATAACAATAGAGGTAAGACCTGTACAATTATAGAAAGCAAGACTTTCTATATTTGAAACGCTGCTTGGGATCTCAATAGAGGTAAGACTTGAACAATTTTCGAAAGCACCGTAATCTATATTTGTTACTGTACTTGGTATCTCGAAAGAAGTCTGTGTAGAACCTACAGGATATTGTATCAATTCCCTCATATCTTTTGAATACAGCACACCATCTTTCGAACAATAATATTCATTGTCCTCAGCCACCTGTATTTTTGTCAGAGAGGTACATTCATATAATGCCAGGCTTCCTATACTTGTAACGCTGCTTGGTATTGTTATTGATGTAAGCCCCGAACAATAATTGAAAGCTCCATCTCCAAAACTTGTAACGCTTCCCGGTATATCTATGGAGGTAAGACCTGTACACCATGAGAATGCAGCGCCTCCAATACTTGTAATGGTTTCTGGCAACACAATAGAGGTGAGGTCGGCACAACTCATGAAAGCACATCTTCCAATTCTTACCACAGTATATATAGTGCCTTCTTCATCATTTTCATCTTTAACCGTTGCGGGAATATCGACTTCACCTGTGTAGGCCGAACCATTTGACAAAAGGCTCTTGTAAGTCACCTCCACTGTCTGGTCATCTGCTGAGTAAATGTCATAATAGATGGTTTTTCCATTATATTCAGCAGAGAAATCATACGCAGAGGAGCAGAGGGGTAGTAGCGCAAGCAACAAAGTTGCTAACAACGCTTTTAGTAGAATAGATTTTTTCATAGATGTTTGATTTTTTGTTTTTTGCCGTTATGACCCTCGACAGCAGTCTAATTTTTGTCTTGTCTATGTTGAAAAACAGTGGGGTCGATATCATACTTGGATAAGTAAGAACACTATTTTTAATTTTTTTTAGGTTATTACAGTCAAAAATCCTGTCATTTTTCTTATAGTTTCTGAATTAAAGATTTGCGATGTTTTGTGCAGGATTAAATAAAAGAACATGACGTTTTATTTTACAGTTAAGATTACTGATTGTATAATTTGATGGAAAAGAACATCATGCTATCGTTATGATTTATACCTATTTTCAGTATATTATGATTATTAAGTCGGGGTAAAAGAAAAAAGGAGAAAAAAGTGAAGAAAAATCATAAAAAATGAAAGGATTTACAAATTTATATGTATCTTTGCAATAAGAAATGATTTAAGTTGCATAAAAATACAGCCTTAATTCAGAAAATAAAACATCGCAAGACCTTAATTATAGTGCAGATTTTCAAATTAGTAGGTGGTAGGAAAAGTTAAAAATTAAGAATTCATTTTTGCCTGAGATTTGTCAGATAGGTTTGCATGAGGGGAACATTGGAATAAAAACACGACTGGCATCCAAATACTTGGATGCCAGTCGTGTTTTTATATTTAAAGAGTGATTTTATTTGCATACGACTTTCTTGCCGTTGACGATGTAGATATTACCGCGGCTCATGTTGCTGACACGCTGTCCTAA
>JAJPZD010000143.1 GCA_021204605.1 Prevotella sp. | reverse complement strand
CTCCAAGGACGTAGGTGGGAGGCGAGGGTGTTGCACTTCTATGTTGAATGTACAGGAATGTAGGGATAAACAAATTGAAAAATTTCAAATATCAATTTTCAATTTTGTGTTGAGCGACCATTTCCTCACGAGATTTTGATGTGGTGACGAACCAGACACCGAGGAACACGAGGATTACGGCAAGAGCCTGAGAAGATTTGAAAACGCCGATGCCTGTCAGAGCGCTGACAGTAACGGCGATGATAGGCTGCACATAGTTGTAAATACTGACAACGGTGGGGCGCAGCACGTGTTGTCCCTTCATCATCAGGAGATAACTGATATACGTTCCGAAAAACACAACAAAGCCAGTCTCAAGCCATGTTGTAAGCGTTATCGCTGTATAGTCGATCGACGACACTCTGCCGAAAGTGAATGGCAGGATGAGTATTGTGGCGTATGTGAACATCCACTTATTGACAGTGAACACCGAATAACGCCTTATTAGCTTGCTGAAAAGGGAAAGATACAGGGCAAACGAGAGCTGTGCGCCAAGACAAAGGAGGTCGCCACGGATGTCTCCAACCTTGGAATTTGTCGCTGTGGCGCTTGTGAGTATAAGGATTATTGCCCCTGCGCAACCCATGAATACGCCTAATGCCTTTTTGCCCGTTATCGGTTCTTTGAGGATTATCGCTGCGAGGATCATTGCGAAGATAGGCATCGAGGTGGTTACGATACTTGAGTTAATAGGAGACGTAATGCTCAGTCCGATGGTATAGCAACACTGGTTGGTTACAAGTCCGAAAACAGCAGCCCCAATGAACATAAGCAGGTCTTTCTTTGGTACATGCTCTTTGGGAACGAAAAAAGAGGTAATCCAGAACAACACGGCGCCACCCGTCACCCTGAATGTCACCATGTCGATACCGTTGAAACCGTGTGTCATTGCATCCTTGCCGAGAGGTGCCATCAGTCCCCAGAATGCGCAGGCGAAGAATAGGCACAGATGGGCGATGATATGACTGTTGTTGCGCATTTGTGTTTATTTATAATTATTTAAACGGGTGCAAAGGTACACAATTCCAAAGAAAATGGTTATTTTTGCGTAATAATTTAAAAACAACAGTAAATGAGGGGTAAAATATTAAGACCATGCAAAAATACGCGGATTATATAAAGCAAATAGAAATTGAATCGCTTTGGAGCGGCAGGAAACATATCGTGTGGGAACTCGACCGAAAAGTGAACATACTTAGCGGTATCAACGGTGTTGGCAAGAGCACCATTCTCAACAAATTGGTAAAGAGTGTGGGTATAAAAGGCGATGTGGTGAGCGACCAGCTCGATGGAGTGCGTATCAGCGTATTGCCGGAAGGAGCCACACACATAAGGTTTGACGTGATACGCTCTTTTGACAGACCTCTGCTGAATGCCGAGCTGTTGAGTGCTATCGGGGCAAACCTCGTGACGGAGCTCGACTGGCAGCTATTCAACCTTCAGCGCAAGTATCTTGACTATCAGGTGAACATCGGCAACCGCATCATCACTGTCCTGCAATGTGGAGGCACCGATGCGGCAGTCAAGGCCCAGTTGATTTCAGAGCCTAAAAAGAAATTCCAGGATATGATAGATGACTTGTTTGCAGATACGGGCAAGAAAATCGTGAGAACGGAAAACGAGATAAGATTCTCGCAAATCGGAGAGCTGCTCTATCCCTACCAGCTGTCGAGCGGAGAGAAACAGATACTTGCCATACTGCTCACTGTGCTCATCGAGGACAATAAGCCATACGTGCTGTTCATGGACGAACCGGAAATAAGCCTGCATATCGAGTGGCAGAAGCAACTCATTGACCTCGTGCTTGAGCTTAACCCTAACGTGCAGATTATTCTCACCACACATTCACCGGCCGTGATAATGAACGGCTGGATTGACCATGTAACGGAGGTAAGTGAAATAACAGTCGCCGGAAGTGAAATTAATAATTAAAAAATAGTAATTTACTTTTGCTGGGGGCTTGCTTATAGTTTATATATAAGAATGATGGATTTACGTGACAACATAACATCGGAGTATTTCAGTGCGGCAAACAAACTGAAAGCGAAGAATGCACGGCGCAAGATAGTGGCATACGTAGAGAGTTATGATGATGTGTTGTTCTGGCGCACTCTGCTTGGCAACTACGAGGACGAGAGTCGTTATTTCGAGATTATGCTGCCCTCACACAACAACACATTAGAGCGCGGCAAACGCTCCGCAATGATGAAACTCTTATATAAAAACGTGGGAGAGGACATGATAGCCTGCGTGGATGCCGACTACGACTATCTCTTGCAAGGAGCGACGCATATCTCTAAGGGCATCATTGAAAATCCTTATATATTCCATACATACGCTTATTCCATTGAGAACCTGCAATGCTATGCACCTTCTCTGCATAACGTTTGCGTAATGGTAACACTCAACGACCATGCCATATTCGACTTTGTCTATTTCATGCGAGAGTACAGCAAGGCGATATTCCCTTTGCTTGTGTGGTCAATTCTATTTTATCGCAAGGGGACATACGGCAAATTCAGTATCACTGACTTCAACAATATATCGGGGTTGTCGGGCTTCAATTTCAAAGATCCAGAACCATCGTTGGCAAGCCTTAGAAACAAGGTGTTCAAAAAAGTGAATTGGCTGCGCAGGCAAAATCCTGATGCCAAAGAAGATTATAAGAAAGTGGAGGATGACATACAGCGTCTTGGTGTAACGCCAGAGACAACATATTTATATATACAGGGGCATCACCTGTTCGACAAGATTATCGTTCCCATAATGAACAAGGTGTGCAGCAAACTGATACGTGACCGTGAGAACGAGATACGCAGTCAGTCGATGCACGCCACTCAGATGCGCAACGAGCTCTCGTGCTATTCGCACAGCACGCAGGACATTCCGCAAATGCTCAAGAAAAATTCTGGTTATATCATATCTCCACAGTTCAGAAAAATGCAGGAAGACGTGGAAAGATATTTGCAAATTAATAATTAAAGGTTATTATATGCTATCTATCGCATGAATTACACGTAAGTTTCAAGAAACTTGATCATACCTGTGACGTTGATGGTTTTCGTGGTGGCTGGGATGAGCATTGTCTCGCCAGCTTTAAGAGCTGTCTCGTTGCCCTCGTTGTCAGTTAACTTTCCTTCCCCCTTAATACCGATAAGAATTACAAAACTGTCAAGGTCGGAATAGTCGAGAGTCATCGTTTCGGAGAGGTCATATACGGCAGTGTTGAAGAAAGGACAACTGACAAGCGGAACACCCACGTTTTTCTTCGGTGTATAGTCTATCCGCGAGCCGTTCTTGCCAGTAAAGTCGATACACTCTGCCGCCTCCTTAGTGTGCAGCTCACGGTAATTGCCGTTCTCATCCTTACGCTTGTAATCGTAAATGCGGTATGTCACATCTGATGTCTGCTGTATCTCCGCAAGAAAACAACCCTTGCCGATACTGTGTATGCTGCCTGCAGGAATGTAGAAACAGTCATCCTCCTTGACAGGATATTCTTTTATCATGTCGCAGATGGTGTCGTTTTCCACCATCTCCCGGTACTGCTCTGGAGTGAAACTGCCTTTCAGTCCACAGAGAAGTGTTGCTGAAGGGTCGGCATCGACAATAAACCACATCTCGGTCTTGCCGTTTCTCAAACCGTATTTCTTGGCCATCTCCTCGTTGGGATGCACCTGGATAGAAAGATCCTTAGCAGCATCAATGAACTTCACGAGCAGGGGGAACACATCGCCGAAAAGTCTGTAATTTTCCTTACCTATAAGTCTTTCTTTTAATTCAGAAAGAACATCATTCAGGTTACGACCTGTATATTCTCCGTCAGCGATTATGCTCTCGCTGCCCTCGATGCCGGACACTTCCCAACTCTCGCCTATCTGTTGGACATCCGAGTGTAATTTTTTGTACTTTATTATTTTATTGCCACCCCAAATAGCATGTTTGAGGATAGGCTTGAATTTAATTGGAGACATATCGCTGAAGCGAAATTAAAAATTCTATTTTTTCTTTATTCTTTTTATTTTGCGACGTATGTAGCATTAGTTTTCTTTCCAGAATGCCGGCGTGAATAAAACGAGCACACTGAAGAATTCGAGACGTCCCATGAGCATGAGGATAGAGCATATCCATTTCGCCGCAACAGGTAGCAAGCTCCATGATGCTGTAGGACCGATATCTGGTCCAAATGCCGGACCCACATTGCTTGAACAACTCAAGGCTATTGTGAAAGCGTTGGACGGACTTATTCCAAAACAGGCAAGCACCAGAAAGGCGAGAATGGTCAGCACCATGTAAATACACAGAAATACAAGCAGCGTGACTTGTGCCTGATAAGGCACATTGCCGCCTTTCACCCTTACGGGCAATATTGCTCTCGGATGGATAATACGGTTGAACTCGTTCCTTACAATCCTGAATAGCATCAGTCCTCTAATGCACTTGAAACCGCCACTTGTACTGCCGGCGCAAGCGCCGAAGAACATACAGACACATAGGATTATCCACGTGATATTCGGCCATTGTCCGGCATCGGTGTTGAACATCCCCGTTGTGGTAATCAGTGAGACCACCTCAAAAAGTGCATAGCGCAGTGAATCAGCAAGATTCAAGCTCATATCCCTTATCAGGAAGAACAAGATGCCTGCGGTCGCCATAACGACAAGAAGTATATAGAACCTCAACTCGGTGTCCTTAAACAAGTCCTTTATCTTCCCTCTGAACAAAGCCATATACATCATTGTGAAATTTACTCCCGCAAGGAACATGAACACAATAGTGATGTAGTCAATAGCAGTGGAATGGAAATAAGCGGTACTGTCATTATGAGGGGCAAACCCACCTGTCGCAGAAACTGTCATCGCATAGTTCAGACAGTCAAAAGGATCCATGCCCGCAATATAGAAGCACACTGCGCAGCCAACGGTAAGGAACAGGTAAATAATCCAGATAGACTTTGCCGTCATACTGAGCCGGGGGTGCAGTTTAGACCTTATAGGGCCCGTTGCCTCTGCCGAGAATACCCTCACACTGCCTCCAACGAGAGAAGGAAGGATAGCGATAGTGAAGAACACTATACCGAGACCGCCAATCCACTGCAGCATAGAGCGCCATAACAGCAGCGCATGAGGCAACGCCTCAATGTCATTGAGTATTGATGCACCTGTTGTGGTGAACCCCGACATCGTCTCGAAGAAGGCATCGGTATAGTTTGTAAGATAACCGCTTATGATAAAAGGAAAAGCACCGAAGATGCTGAAGATCACCCAGGTGAGCGTAACAAGGAGATAAGCGTCGCGCCTTCCCATGCTGTTCACTGCCTCGCGGCCTAAGTATTTCAGTCCGATAGCCATTACAACAGTGAGTATAAGACTTACGATGAAAGCCAGTGAATCGTCCTCCTTGTAATAAAACGACATCACAATGCAGAGAAGCAGCATTGTTGCCTCAATAAGGAGCAGCGAGCCTAAAATCTTATATATCAGTTTGAAATTAATCAAAATTTAAAATTGAGAGTTACTTGAATAGTTTTTCAATCTTTTCCACATTGATGTCATGGCAGTAAACCACCACTGTATCACCGGGCTCTATCTGGGAACCGCCCGATACCAGCATACCCTCGCCATTTCGCACCAGGCCGCCGATAGTCATGCCATACGGAAGCCCCAGCTCATACACTTTCTTCTTTGTGATTTTTGAACCCTGCTGAGCGGTGAACTCAACGACATCCGCATTAGCGTTCATGAGGAAGCGGGTATTCTCGGTGTCTGCATCAAGCAGCATTTGGTAGATATGGCTCGCCGCGATAGCCTTGCGGTTGATTATCGTTCCGATATCGAGGCTCTCCGCCATGCTTACATAGTCGATGTTCTCTACCATTGCGATTGTCTTGCGCACCCCCATGCGTTTCGCCGTAAGGCAAGCGAGTATGTTCGTTTCTGCATTTTCCGTAAGAGCCACGAAGGCCTGCGTGTTTCTGATAGCCTCCTCTACGAGCAAAGGTATGTCACGCCCATCGCCGTTGATTACCATGATGTTCTTGTTGTTGACTACCTCATTTATATACTCACAGCGTTTCTCGTCGATCTCAATGATTTTCGCAGTCATGTATTCGGGCAGTACGAGAGCAGCCCTGACCGCCGTGTCACCACCGCCCATAATCATCACGTTTTTCACGTCAACATAATGTTCCTTACCCACTATCTTGCGGATGTAAGGAATATAGTTGCGGGTAGTCATGAAATACACGACATCATATATTTTCAGGATGTCGTCGCCACGTGGGATGATAGTCTCGCCACCGCGTTTTATCGCCACGATATGATAAGGAGTCTCAGGCTTGCAAAGCTCTTTGAGAGGTTGATTGAGAATTTCGCACGTTTCACGCAGTTTTATACCCAGCATGATAAGCGCACCGTCGTGTACGTCCCAGCGTAGGCGCACCCAGCTCATCTTAAGCCCGTTGATGATGTCATGTGCGGCAAGGCTTTCAGGATAGATGAGCTTGTCGATGCCGAGACGGTTGAACAGGGCTACCATGTCGCGGTTGAGAAACTCCTCATTGTTAATCTTGGCCACTGTTTTCTTCGCACCGAGTGCCTTGGCGATAATACAGCAGTTGATATTGAGATCCTCGTTTAGTGTTACCCCGATGTACAGGTCACAATGATGCACATCCGCCTCATTCATTGCAGAGATACTCGACGGAGATGCGTGTATAGTCATCAGATCATAGTCGCTGCTCAGGTTGCTGAGACGCTCTTCATCCTCGTCGATGAGGGTGATATCGTGGTTGTTACGCGAGAGGAATTTCGCTAAATGTGTTCCTATGGCTTTTGCCCCCGCAATGATTATCTTCATACGTGTTGCTGTTTATAAAAAATTCCTTTTCGCCGCAATGCCAAGTATTGTGGCCACTATTGTGCCAGGATCTATACCCGCTATTTCCTGCAGCTCTGCGACAGTGCCATGCTCTATAAAAGTGTCAGGCAGGCCGAGGCGCGTTACCTTTGTTGTATAGCCGTGATCCTCAATCCATTCAAGAATGGCGGAGCCGAACCCACCATTGCGCACGCCATCCTCTACTGTTATTATGTCGCCATAAGAGTTGACGACCTCTTCAAGAAGTTTTTCATCCAAAGGCTTTACGAAACGCATGTCATAATGACCGATTTTCAGGTTGCTGTCGCTCCTCTCTGCCATCTCGATTGCCTTTGTGACATTGTTCCCGATATGCCCTATTGACAGCACTGCCACGTTCCTGCCGTTTCTCAGTCTTCGCCCGGTGCCGGTATGAATCTCCTCGAACCTGCAACGCCAGTCTGTAAGCACACCTTTTCCGCGAGGATATCTGATGACGTATGGCCCCTTGTTGCTGCTTTGGGCGGAGTACATCAGGTTGCGAAGCTCCCGCTCGTTCATCGGCGAGGCTATTATCAGGTTAGGTATTGCCCTCAATGCCGCAATGTCGAAAGCACCATGGTGGGTCACGCCATCCTCGCCAACAAGTCCGGCACGGTCAAGGCACAGCACGACCGGCAACTTTAGAATGGCGACATCATGTATCACATTATCGTATGCCCGTTGCGAGAACGAGCTGTAGATATTGCAGAACGGCAGCAAACCGTCTTTCGCCATACCTGCGGAAAAAGTCACGGAGTGGCCTTCTGCAATTCCCACATCGAAAGTCCTGTCGGGCATCTCCTGCATCATAATGTTCATCGAGCAGCCCGTCGGCATGGCGGGTGTTACCCCTACAATACGCGGATTTGCCTTGGATAGTTCTAAAAGCGTCTCCCCGAACACAGTCTGGTATTTGGGCGGCTCATTGGTTGCATCGGGTATTATGCGCTCCCCGCTGTCGATGTTGAATTTCCCTGGATTGTGCCAATCCGTGGCATTGCGCTCTGCTGGAGTATAGCCATGCCCTTTCACAGTATGTAGGTGAAGCAGTTTCGGACCTTTCATGTCCTTCAGTTGCCTCAGTATCCTTACAATCTCAATCACATTGTGGCCATCGAAAGGACCGAAATATCTTATGTTAAGGCCCTCGAATATGTTCTGTTGATGACTGATTGCCGATTTGAGCGCATTGTTGAGACGTATCAGGCTGTGGCGTCTGTCATCATTGAGGTAGCCACGTGAGTTGAGCCACTTCGTGAGTTGGAACCTAATGCGGTTGTAAGTTTTTCCAGTGTTTAGTCTCAGCAGTGCCTGCCGCATGCCTCCCACGCTCCTGTCGATGCTCATGTTGTTGTCGTTGAGAACAATGAGCATATCATTTGGCGTAGAGGAGACGTTATTGAGACCCTCGAAAGCCAAACCGCCACTCATCGCTCCATCACCGATTACCGCCACTACGTGTCGGTTGCCGATATCTAATTTCTTCGCAGCCACAGCCATACCCAATGCCGCCGAAATAGAGTTGGAGGCATGACCGCATATAAAGCTGTCGTATTCACTCTCCAATGGGGAGGGAAACGGGCGTATGCCATTCAGCTTTCTGTTCGTATAGAAAATATCTTTGCGCCCTGTAAGTATCTTGTGCCCGTATGCCTGATGCCCCACGTCCCACACCAGCCTATCTTCAGGTGTGTTGAACACATAGTGCAGTGCGACAGTCAGCTCCACAGCTCCTAAGCTCGATGCCAAATGCCCGGGATTGGTGGACAATTCCTCTAATATATCTTCCCTCAGCTCATCGCATAACTGTGGGAGCTGGCTTGTTTGTAATTTTCTTAAGTCTGAAGGTATATTTATGCCGTCTAAAAGACTGAATTCACTGGTTCCTGTCATTATCTCCAAGAATATAGCATGCAAACTTACATATTTTTTCTGAAATATAGACTTTTTAAGTGAAAAATCGCCTAATCGGAAAAGACACAACTTTCTTTTATCAGTTTGTATTTATCCCCAACGTAAAAGAGTGGTGAGCGATCTATTTCGTTTGTTTTCATCAATTTTAGTGACAAATAAAAACTCCTTGTGGCCTTCAAAACTCGTCTTTCCGGCATTGAAGAACTGATGCCGATGCTCGTAGATAGTGGTACTCCCACAACTGTCAAGTATTCGCTTGATTTGACTGAGACGTATCTTGTTTTTCGAGGAATTGCTCTTTGAATTGTAAGTGTTGTTGTATGACACCACTATCACCTTGGCATCAAGGGAATAGATCAAATCCTCGAAGGCATCCACTGCTCTCGAAGTGCAATAAATACTCATGTTCTCTGGTTTGGGCTTCAACGCAACGCCATAAAGTTTTGGCATATCCCACTTGACAAGAGTCTCATAGACATGATAGAAACGGCAATACTGACGTGAGTTATAAGGCGGATCCAAATATACCACATCAGCCTTGACCTTTTTGGCCAACTTGTTGGCATCTTCCTGATGTATCTCCACATTGTCAAGAGAACGGGCGTTGACTAATCTCAGGGAAAACTCCTGCGGCTTTATTATCTTCTTTATGTACGCATCATAATGCCCGACAGTATTCGCCAATCGGTCCATACAATATATCAATGATGCAAGCAATATGTCACATTCTTTTTCCGACAAGAAAGACTTTTTGTTTTCTATGTCCTGCCTGACATAGCCTATCATTTTAGCAATATCGTTTGAGAAATATTTTCCTCCATAGTTTTCAGAAAACCAATTCTCTTCCACATCATTGGGGTTGATTGCATTGTATTTATCCAATATGGAACACAGCTTATCCCTGTTCCATTCGCCCTTGCCGAAGAAAGCGCCATAAATCACATGGTTTGATACGAGTGTGTCATTTACTATCACCTTATCATATATGTCTAATGCCTTATTCGCCACAGAACCTGTTCCCGAAAAGATATCGCAGAAAGTATGTGTATCTGGAGCTTCTCTTTTAATCACTCCAATTATCCAATCTGTTAGTTTCGCCTTACTGCCGATGTAACGGCGGCTTTCTAATTTGTATGGGTTGTAAAGCGATGTTTCCTCGAATAAGGCTTTCTGCTTGTACGCCACACTTGTAGGCTCCGAGACTATACCGTTGTCTTCGTCTTTGACATCCCATTTCATAGCCTCATCACTGATGAGTTGCGCCAACAGCCATTCCTCATCCTGCTGGTACAATGAGGCAAATCTCACTATCAGTTCCCAATCAGGCACGGTAAATCCCGACTCAATATCTTGCAGATTGTCTGATGAAATACCGATGTCATTACAAATCTCTTCACAAGCGATGCCGCTGACAAGCCTAAGCTGCTTGAGTTTCTCCCCAAATGTATTGTTCCTCGTACACATTCTGAATTGCAAAGTTACAAAAAATATCCGTACAAGAAAAACATTCTATAACTTTACATTTTATATTGACAGTACATACAGCATGGAATATTGTGAACAAAAGTTAAAAATATGGCTGCTCTCAATTTTTTCCACAAAATAATTTGGAAGTTTTGTATTGTTGCAATACATTTGCAGTGTACTATTACCTTAGTACACTATTACAGGGCAAAACGACAATAATATTTAAAAGCAATCATAAAAAAAGAAAAATAAAAGCAAGGGAGGAAGAAGATGATAAAAATCAGCGATTTAAAGTACAGATATAGCGGCATGAGGCGGTATGTGTTCGACGGTTTCAACCTTGAGCTCAATGACAACACCATATATGGCTTGCTTGGCAAGAACGGTACGGGGAAGTCAACCTTGTTATATCTCATCAGTGGGTTGTTGCGCCAGAAAGGGGGCTCAATCACCTTTGACGGTAGTGATACAAGCAAACACTATGCTGAGATACTGCGTGAGACATTCCTTGTCCCGGAGGAATTTGAGGTGTTGTCTATGAAACTTGACACATACGTAAAGATACATGAGCCGTTCTACCCCAATTTCAGTCATCAGACATTGGAAAGTTGCCTGCGCGACTTCGAACTGCCATACGACGTCAACATGAAAGAGCTTTCCATGGGACAGAAGAAAAAGGTATATATGAGTTTTGCCCTCGCTGCCAATACCAGGTTGTTGTTGATGGATGAGCCGACAAACGGCCTCGACATCCCCTCAAAAAGTCAGTTCCGAAAAGTGATTGCCAACAACATGAGTGAGGAGCGTATGATGATAATTTCCACCCATCAAGTTCACGATGTTGAAAACCTGCTTGACCACATCCTGATTCTTGACAACACACAGTTGTTGGTGAATACATCGGTGTCTGACATCTGCGAGAAATACAATTTCGAGTACAGGACGCTGGACCGTTCCACAGAGGATGTCCTCTATTCGGAGCCATCACCAATGGGCAACGCCGTGATAACACGCAAGGAAACAGGCGATGCCGATACCCAGCTCAACCTTGAACTGTTGTTCAACGCCGTTACAAAGAAGGAAATCACACTCTGATAAAATTGATACCGACGATATTTTTTTGAAAACGACAAAAAACGAAACAAAATGGAAAACTTCAATATAAGACGCTTCGGAAAGACCCT
>JAJPZD010000170.1 GCA_021204605.1 Prevotella sp. | reverse complement strand
AATGGCTCATCAGCACCCGACTTGCAAATTAAGCCCAATTCATCGGCGATTTTCTTGAATATAGGAACTTCCGACAGGAAAAAGCCAAACTTTCCATGCTCCTTTGCAAGGGATGAGACGTATGGATATTTCACTATTGACGCAAGAGTGGTATAAGTCATAACGAAACCCCCATCACGACGCCCTTTAAAACGGTGTGCAAGCAGTCGGAAGGCGTTTGCATTACCCTCAAAATGCGTTATGTCGCTCCAAAATCCAGGACTTAGTTTATCTTTAAGACAACGTCCCTTTCCCTCTGAGAAGAAAGTCTGAATAGCCTTCTCTCCGGAATGGCCGAAAGGCGGATTACCCATATCGTGGGCAAGACAGGCAGTACTTACTATCGTACCGATTTGCGGGAACAGCGTGTCGGCGAGTTCAGGCTGTTTTTCCATAATCTCATGCACCACGTCATTGCCTAACGACATACCCACACTTGCAACCTCAAGACTGTGTGTCAGCCGGTTATGAACAAACACACTGCCCGGTAAGGGGAACACCTGTGTCTTGTTCTGCATACGTCTGAAAGGAGCAGAGAAGATAAGTCGGTCATAGTCGCGCTTGAATTCCGAGCGGTCGTCATGCTTTTGTACGTGTCTTGACTCCTGACCCAGCCTTATGTTTGATATGAGTTGTTTCCAGTCCATCATTATCAGACCTCATTGTTGGCTACAAAAGTAATCTAATTTTGGATAAATTCTTTCTTTTTAGAACTAAAAGTACACTTATATTAATATAAATCACTATTTTTGCACCTTGAATTATTGGGCACAAGTGTTTTACACAAAGAAAAACGCTTGGTGATGCGCATAATGTAAACAAGCAGAAATACAAGGAAATGATACCAGTTAAGATAATCAACAAAGGGCACCAGCAATTGCCTTCATACGCTACTCCACAGAGCGCCGGCATGGATTTACGTGCAAATATAGAGAACCCTATTGTGCTACATCCCATGGATAGAAGGCTGATACCCACAGGGCTTCATATCGCTCTGCCGGAAGGTTATGAGGCACAGGTCCGTCCAAGAAGTGGATTGGCTTTAAAACATGGTATTACCGTTCTCAACACTCCTGGTACTATCGATGCGGATTACAGAGGTGAGGTAATGGTGTTGTTGGTAAACCTGTCTGACACAGATTTTGTGGTCAACGATGGGGAGAGGATAGCTCAGATGATTATAGCAAAACACGAAACCGCCCATTTCATCGAAGTGGAAAAACTTGATGAAACGGAACGTGGCGAAGGTGGCTACGGCCATACCGGCATTAAATGACAATACGTGTTTATTTACAAGATGTACAGACGTTATCTACATATATTTTCTTTGCTGTTCGCAATCCTATTGTACGCTCATTGCGCTCAAGGGAAAAGCACCAAGACTATAAAAACGAGGAAAGCCATCACCTCTATCAGTTTGCCGGCTATCAGCCACAACGACAGCCTGCGTTTCAAATTTTTCTATATCGAGGCCGTCAAACAACAGATTAGCGGCAATTATGATGCGGCATACGATTTACTACAGCATTGCTTAGACATAGCTCCTAACGCAGCGGAGACTTATTTTATGCTGTCTTTCTATGATGGTATTCTAAAAGGCGACTCAGCCGCTTTCGCTGACATCAAGAAAGCCTCTGACTTAAACCCTGACAACAATGCTTATTTGGAACGTCTTGCCACTGGCTTTATAGAAACCGGCAATCTGAAAGAAGCAAGTGAGGCATACGAGAAACTTTATAAAAACAGTCCGGAGCGTTCTGAAATACTTGATATCCTCACCCAACTATATGCCCAGTTAAGGGATTATGACAAAATGCTGAACACTATAGAGCGTTTGGAAGCTCTCGAAGGGAGCAGTGAGGAGACCGCATTGGCAAAAATGAGAGTTTATTCCTTACAAGGCGACAAGGTAGAGGAGCTTAACGTACTGAAGGAATTGTGCGCCCAGCACCCCAACGACATGAACTATAGAGTCATGATGGGTAATTGGCTGTTGCAGAACGGCAACGAAGACGAGGCTTACGACGAATACTCCTACGCCCTGCTACAAGACCCTGAAAACGCCACGGTGAAGATGTCGTTTATCGACTATTACAATACAGTAGGTCAGAAAGTGAAAGCCGACTCCATACAAGAGGCATTGCTGATAAACCCGAAGACCCCGATGAACAACAAGATATTGCTCATGCGTAGGGTTGTCTCAGACAATGAGAACAACGGCAGCGACAGTACAGAGGTACTCAACTTGTTCAAAAAAATTCTCGAACAGCCACAGAAAACATCCGATATGGCAGAGCTATACGCTGCTTACATGACCTTGAAAGAGATGCCGCAGGACTCCATCTCAAAGGCTCTCGAAATAATTTTGGACATAGACCCGAACAACAAAAGCGCATGGATACAACTAATTCAGACCGTCTGGGGCAAGCAAGACTATGATGAGGTGGTCAGGCTATCCCAACAGGCTATTGACTATAACCCTGATGAAATGGCGTTTTACTATTTTCTCGGACTCGCATACGTCCAGAAAGATGACGACGACAACGCTCTCGACACTTTCAAGAAAGGTGTCACAATGGCGGATGACGATAGTGATGCCTCGCTTGTTTCCGACTTCTACGCTATTATGGGCGACTTGCTGCACGGCAAGGGAATGCCGGAGCAAGCATACGCCGCCTACGACAGTTGTCTGCAATGGAAAGACGACAATATCGGTTGCCTGAACAACTATGC
>JAJPZD010000213.1:247-11703 GCA_021204605.1 Prevotella sp. | reverse complement strand
TTTTAGATTTGATAAATTTTTGACAAAATCTGCCAAAAAATGGCACACATTATAATGTTGACACGGCAAAATTTTCACACAAAATCAATAAAAACAGCCACTTTTGTAAAGAAACAAGAATTGCAGTTAAGATCTGAAATCTCTTATTATGTCGCGAACAATACTGTCAATGTTTTATCCACATAATTACGATAAAAACAGAATATGAACAAGCAGCAACTTGCGAACAGGATATGGGCATCGGCAAATAAAATGCGGTCAAAGATAGAGGCCAACGAATATAAAGACTATATTCTTGGTTTGATTTTCTACAAGTTCTTGTCAGACTACGAGGAAAAATCATTACGCAAAATTAGTTGGGAAGATGAGGATTTTAAAACACTTGTGGAAGATCATAACAATCAAGAGGCAACTATAATGATAAAATATTGTCGTGACAATATAGGCTATTTCATTGAATACAAAAATCTGTTCAGTACCTGGCTGAAACCGGAAACTGAATTCAGTGTAGCCGACTTGAGCGGAGCACTCAACAGTTTTGACCGTCTGATCAGTCCATCTTATAATGATGTATATGGAGATATATTCAGGACTTTACAGGCAGGATTGAGTAAGTTAGGAGAGAATGTATCATCACAGACACGTGCGCTAAAAGACCTGATAAAGTTGATAAAAGACATCCCGACAGATGGCAGTCAGGATTATGACGTATTGGGATATATCTACGAATACCTTATCAGCAACTTTGCAGCCAATGCAGGAAAGAAGGCAGGCGAGTTTTATACGCCCCATGAGGTGGCGATGCTTATGTCAGAAATCGTGGCAGATCATCTGAAAGACAAAGAGGAAATTGAAATCTATGACCCGACAAGCGGTTCCGGCTCATTGCTCATAACTATCGGAAAGTCGATAGGCCGCCACAAAGAAGACAAGAACAAGGTGAAATATTATGCGCAGGAGCTGAAGGAAAACACCTATAACCTGACCCGTATGAATTTAGTAATGCGTGGAATCACCCCCAACAATATAAAAACCCGTTGTGCCGATTCTTTGGATCAAGATTGGCCAAGGCAAACTATAGGAGGAGAAGTAGAAAAACCGCTCTATTTAGATGCTGTAGTTTCAAATCCGCCTTACTCGCAACAGTGGAGTGTTGTTGACAGGGAGTATGACCCACGATTCAGAGATTACGGAATTGCGCCCAAAAGCAAGGCAGACTACGCATTTTTGCTGCATGAACTACATCACCTCAAACCAGATGGAATACTTACTATAGTACTGCCTCATGGTGTTCTTTTCCGTGGAGACAGCGTTGAGGACAGTGAGGGAGAAGGCAAAATCCGCCGCAATCTGATTGAGAAAAACAATATCGATGCTATAATAGGATTACCCTCAAATATCTTCTTTGGCACAGGAATTCCAACCATAATTATGGTACTTAAACAACACCGTGACAGTGATGACGTGCTTATTATAGATGCATCCAAAGGTTATGTAAAAGAAGGAAAGAACAACCGGTTAAGGGAATGTGACATCAAGAGAATTGCAGATACCGTGAGATACCGCAGGACAATACAAGGGTATTCACGGACTGTAACCCGTGATGAAATCCGCAAGAATGAATATAATCTGAACATTCCAAGGTATGTGGATTCGAGCGAGCCGGTTGCGCATTATGATATCTATGCCACAGTATTCGGTGGTATTCCGAACAGTGAGATTGATGAACTGCAGAAATATTGGGATACATTTCCGACCTTGCGTGATGATTTGTTTAATTCAGAAACAGACAAGCCATATTCACATATAAAGGTAGATGATATACAGGCAACGATTGAATCCAACAGTGATGTCAAGGCATTCCAACAGACTTTTGCTGATGCATTCAGCGGTTTTGCTGATATGCTGCACAAACGGCTTATCGACAACGTTAGTGAAGTACGTCCGTTGAAAGAACTTGATGAGATTTCGGATGACATTTTCGCAAGGTTAAGTTCCGTTCCTCTTGTGGATGAATATGCGGCCTATCAGGCGTTGGCAGACAACTGGCAGATGATAACCAACGATATAGAGACGATACAGCAAGAAGGGCTAAAAGCAGCCCGCACTGTGGAAACTGCGTATAAGGTTATAAAGAAAAA
Source organism: Prevotella sp. (assembly GCA_021204605.1). Taxonomy (GTDB): domain Bacteria; phylum Bacteroidota; class Bacteroidia; order Bacteroidales; family Bacteroidaceae; genus Prevotella. The sequence continues at coordinate 9,562 of JAJPZD010000213.1, read as the reverse complement.
TGATGAAGAAATAGAAGTTGCAGACGGATTGAAAGGCAAGATAATTCCGTTTGAATTAGTGCAGTATGAAAAATTCCAGAAAGAATTGGATGGCATTGCCAACTTACAATTGCGAGGAGAGGAAATTATAATTGAACTCGATGAGTTAAAGGACAGTTTTACTGTTGAGGAGGCTGAAACATATTTGGATTCAGAAAAGGAAAATTCATTTAATAAGAAAGCAATCTCTAAGGGAGCAAAGGCAAAAGCAGATGAAATAGATGCTGATACATTAGATAAACTGAAGAAAATCGCCAAACTTTGGGATGAACAGAAAACGAATAACAAACAGATAAAAACAGAGAAACAGGCTCTTATTGACAAGACTGTTAAGGCAATAGAAAACCTGACAGATGATGAAATATTTATGTTTCTTCACAAGAAATGGATCGAGCCGATACAGGATGGTATTAATAATACTTATAAAGTTGTGCTTTCTTCTCTTGAAAACAAGGTGCTTGCTTTGGATAAAAAATATGCTGAATGTTTTAATAATCTTAATGGGGAATTGAAAGCAACACAGGATGAATTTGCTGGACTTATAAGCGAATTGACGGGGGATGATTTTTCTATTATGGGATTGAGTAATTTGTTTAATGATAGAAAGGAGTAAGATTATGAATGTTCCGCATATTAGATTTGAAAATTTTAATGATGGTTGGGTAAAGAAAAAACTACAAGACATTTGTATAAATCAGCCATCTGATTTGATACAAAATAAATTAAAACATTCAACTAATGGTTACCCTGTTTTTGGCGCAAGTGGATTTATAGATAATATTGAAATCTATCATCAAACAAATCCTTATATTGGCATTGTAAAAGATGGTGCTGGTGTTGGAAGGGCTTACATCTATCCTGCATACTCATCAATAATTAGTACTATGCAATATATTCTTCCTCTAAATGATTGCGATTTGTCTTTCATTTGTAACAATCTTAACAGATTGAAGTTAAGTTCTTATATGACTGGTTCAACAATACCGCATATTTACTTTAAAGATTATAGCTTAGAAACAATATTTGTCCCAACAAATTACGAACAATGTAAAATTTCAACTTGTTTTCATTTTATTGACTCATTGATTGAAATTTCCTCTAAGAAACTTGTTTCTCTTCAACAAATTAAGGAAGCGAGTTTGCAGTCTATGTTTCCACAAGAAGGAGAGGCAACGCCAAAAGTTAGATTCAGAGGGTTTAAAGGAGAATGGAAAAAGATACAATCCGATAAAATATTTGAAACTTTTAATGAAAGAAATAGACCAGATTTACCAGTGTTATCTGCGTTTCAAGATATTCGAGGAATGGCAATAAGGGGTGAAAGTGGCTATGAGATAAGTCATGATAAGAAAAATGAAACAACATATAAAGTTGTGCGTCCTGGGCAATTTGTTATTCACTTACGTTCATTTCAAGGTGGATTTGCCCATTCATCAGTTATGGGTATAACATCACCAGCATATACAGTATTTGGTTTCAAGGAAGAAGAAAAAAATGATGATTATTTTTGGAAAATTATCTTTATGTCAAAAAGTTTTGTCAAAAGACTTGAAGCAATTACATACGGAATACGAGATGGGCGTTCTATCAGTTATAGTGAATTTTCTAAATTGGAGTTTTGTTGTCCCTCAAAACAGGAGCAGCAATCTATAGCTGCATATTTTCGTAATCTTGACAAACAGATTAGAATTCAGGAGCAACGACTGGAATTGATGAAGCGAATCAAGTCAGCCTGTTTGGATAAGATGTTTGTATAAAAGTAAAAAACAAGAAAAAGCCTTAATAAAATGAGCAACATACAATATTTCGTAAAAGAGAGTGACTTTGAGCAAGCGCTTGTAGAGCAACTGCCCAATCACGGTTGGGAGAAAGAAGTGATAGTGCAGCCATCGGAGAAATCTCTTATTGATAATTGGGCAAAAATACTGTTTGACAACAATAGAGATATCAATAAACTTGGTGATTATCCCCTTACGGAAAGTGAGATGCGCCAGATAATTGAACAGGTGAATTTGTGCGACAGTCCATATTCAATGAACAGTTTTATCAATGGCGGTCAGGTATGTATCAGGAGAGACAACCCGGCAGACAAGAATAACTACGGTAAGGAAGTATATTTGAAGATATTTGACGCAAAAGAAATCAGTGCGGGACAAAGTCGCTACCAGATAGCCCGTCAACCACGGTTTAAGTCATCCCATCCATTAGGCGGAGACAGGAGGGGAGACGTGATGTTGCTAATCAACGGTATGCCCGTAATCCATATCGAGTTGAAACGCTCAAAAGTGGATGTCAGTCAAGCAACATTCCAAATCAAGAGATATACCCACGAGGGAGTGTTCAGCAATGGAATTTTCAAGATGGTGCAAATCTTTGTAGCCATGACACCCGAAGAAACCTTGTATTTTGCCAATCCGGGGGAAGAAGAAAATTTTAAGCCTGAGTTTTATTTCCACTGGGAAGATTTCAACAATACGATAATCAGTGACTGGCGGCGCATTGTCTCCGACCTGTTGAGCATACCTATGGCACATCAGTTAATAGGATATTACACCATAGCCGATGACAAGGACAGGACACTGAAAGTGTTACGCAGTTACCAGTACTTCGCGGCAAGTAAGATATCCGACGTTACCCACAACACCAACTGGGACACCCATGAGCACAGGGGCGGATATATCTGGCACACCACAGGATCAGGAAAGACGATGACCAGTTTCAAATCAGCCCAACTGATAGCAAATTCAGGCGATGCCGACAAAGTAGTTTTTCTGTTAGACCGTATCGAGTTGAGCGTGCAGTCGTTGGATGAATTCAAAGGGTTTGCCGGAGATGACGAGGCTATACAAGACACGCAGAATACAGCCATATTGCTGAGCAAGCTGAAAAGTACGGATAAATATGACCGTATGATAGTAACATCCATACAGAAGATGTCGAACATAAAAGCAGGAAACGGAATTGCGCAGGAAGATATAGACTTTATAGGCCGCAAGCGATTAGTGTTCATTATCGATGAATGTCACCGCAATGTGTTTGGAGAGATGATGATGAGCATAAAGAACACATTCAAGCGAGCGTTGTTGTTCGGATTTACAGGAACACCAGTATTCGAGGAAAATGCCCATGACGAAATAACGACCGGGACCATTTTCGGAGATATGCTGCACAAATACACGATAGCCAACGGAATACCCGACAAGAACGTGTTAGGCTTTGACCCATATCAGGTAAAGACATACGATGACAATGAGCTGCGTGAAAAAGCCGCGTTCTCACAGTTAGGAGTCAAGACTATCGAAGAAATAGAGAATGATGAGGATAAAAAGGCAGTATATGACAAGTTCATGACCGAGTTGCAAATGCCAGACACGTATGACGAAGGCGGCAAAACACAGCATGGCATTGAGCATTATCTGCCCAAAGACCTGTATAAACAGCCTGTACATCATCAGGCAGTTGCCGCAGACATAGTAGGCGGAAGGGACAAGCTGAGTAAGAACGGCAAGTTCCACGGCATCCTTGCGACGAAGAACATCCAGGAAGCTATAGAATATTACAGGATATTCAAGGAGCAATACCCATCCCTGAATGTTGTAGCAGTATTCGACAGCAACATTGACAATTCAGATGGCGGAATTATCAAGGAAGTTGCCCTGCTTGACATGTTGGAAGACTACAACCACAAATATCAGACAACTTTCCAGTTGTCAACATACGCAAAATACAAGAAAGACGTGGCGAAACGATTGGCGCACAAGAAACCATACATCGGAATTGAGCACGACCATGAGCAGCAAATAGACCTGCTGATTGTAGTGTCGCAAATGCTTACGGGATATGATTCCAAGTGGGTGAATACGCTGTATGTAGATAAACTGATGAGATACGTTGACATCATACAGTCGTTCTCACGCACCAACAGACTGTTCGGACCGGACAAGCCATTCGGTATAATACGATATTATTCGTTTCCATACACAATGGAGCAGAACATCAACGATGCCCTTGAGGTGTATGTTGACAGACCATTAGGAGTATTTGTAGATAAACTTGAGATAAATCTTGACAATATAAACAAAAGATACCTTCATATATGTGACATTTTCAAATCACACGACATAGAAAACTTCGCAAAACTGCCAGACACAAGGGAAGACAGGAATATGTTCGCAAAAGACTTCTCGCAAATGACACACTTGTTGGAGGCGGCAAAGTTGCAAGGATTCACTTGGGAAAGGGATGAGTATGAGTTTCAGCATGGAGATACATATACGACAGTGAAGATGTTATTGGATGAAAACACATACAACATCCTTTTGCAGAGATACAGGGAACTGCCAAAAGACAGCGGAGGAGAAGGCGGAAATCCAAATGATTTTGATTATCCGATAGACACATATATCATAGAGACGGGTACAGGAACAATCGATGCAGAATACATCAACTCAAAGTTCGATAAATTCGTCAAGAACCTATACACGGAAGGTGCGGGAGGCGAGTTGACATTGGCAGCAAAGCAAGAGCTTAGCAAGAGTTTTGCCTCGTTATCCCAGAAAGACCAGCGCACGGCAATGGTGATACTGCATGATATCCAGAGTGGAGATCTGCATCTGACAAAAGGCAAGACAATATATGACTATATTGCAGAGTATCAGTCAAGGGAACTTCACAAGCAAATAATGATTTTATCGGAAGCGACAGGCATAAATGTCAGTCAGTTGGAACATATAATCAACCGTAATGTAACAGAGCAGACTTTAAATGACTATAATCAATTCGACAATTTGAAGTTGACATTAAATTTAGGAAAAACACGGGAGTTTGTCTCAAATGTGAAGGGTATGACAATTCCCGCACGGTTAGTAGTTCCCGAAGCAGACAGGTTGCTGCGAGAATTTATATTGGACGGCAGCAGCAGGGAGAGGATTTTGAAATCATATCTTGCCAATGAGGGAAAATATACAGAAGATGAAAAATTCAAGGAAGAAACCCATTTGGAGGTAGCGACTGTCGGCAAAGAAGTTGTGAAGGACAAAGTAAGAGGTATTTTGGAGACAACATTATCAGGTGTGCTGGGGAATATGCAAAAGATGGAAGACATTCTTGAGAGTGTATTCTATGTTTTAGACACACCGTCTATTGATACGTTGGATAGCGTAGGAATGTTTATATATAGGGCATTCACTAACCTTTACGGCAAGAAAACCAACATAGTGGATAAGTTTGTGGCATTCAACTTGCTTGTTACAAAGTATGAGGCATATCTGAAAAAGCTGTATTACCTTATGAAAGGTTATGAAGTAAAACCACAGAACGAGGGTGAGGATGTAACATGGAAGAATGTGATTTATGCTCACAAGAGTTTGTGGAGTCTTAAATACAGTACGGATGAGGGCAGGCAACAAGTTTACCAATATCTTAATTTAGTAAAGGGTTGGAGAAACGAGGAGACTCACATCTCGCCAACGGCATCTGAACAGGAGGTTGACACGGCAATCAATATCATCATAACGATGTACTTTTATGCCACCGGTTCGTCAATCACCGACTTGGAGATGAATGGACACGATATTGAAAGGCATAATAATGAAAAATCTGCCAAAGTTTATCAATTGCAGCCACGTTATGAGGATGTTAATGTGGCAAATAAAATAGTAAAGGACTTACCAAAAGAAGAACGGCTTGAAATATTGAAAAAGGCTATAGTGCAACTATTGGGATATGATTCCATTAATTCTGTGTTCAACAAGCAGAGACATTGGATTTCAATATACCGTGTTGCAGCAGACTATGGTTTTATTATAGATGGCGATTTTGATGATTTTAAGAGAATAATTGACAATATGCATATTGATAATCTTCCTGTTCCGCTTAAAGTCAATATTTTGAAAAATTCCATAACGGATGAATACAAAAATGATTTTAGGGATTGGACTGGAGAAAACTTGACTGGGAGAAAACTTGTGGAGTTTGAGGATATCAAAAAATGCGTTGACGAATTTAAGAGAATTATAGATAATAATTTACCCCAAAAATAATTTAACATGGAAAAGAACGAAAGATTAGCAAGAATTTGTTGGAATACCAACAACTGGAGATGTCCTTCTGGAAAAGACGGGAAGTCAAAAAGTAAGGCATCAAGTGAGAGTATAAATGGTTATGGGCATGATGAGTGGTTATTAGACAACACCCGAATTATGCCGGATGGGTATCATTATGGTTTTTTACAGCCAATGAATGTAAAAAGTGGTATTTACGAGCACTCTGTATTTGATATCCATTTGTTTACCATTTCCCCTACGGCACAAAGGGTTTATGTCGGTTGTTTGCATGATGCAATGGGTGTACCGCTTGAGGAAGGTGAAGACGTTTACAGCTTTTATGAGGAACAAGGCTGGATTGAAGAAATGAAACAAGAGGTTGAAAGATGTGGCTGTAAATTTAATAAATCTAACTTTAAACCGGAGTGGTTGTTCAACGTGAAATTTAAGTTTGAAGAAGCCACGATTAATTTCTCAAACAAGCCATTAATAGTGCCAAAATCTATCGGATACAGATATAAATTGTTGAATATGACAAAGCCTCTAAGTTTTGTAAAAGACGAGCACGGCAATGTTGTATTTTATAAAAAAGATGAATCTGAGATAAGATAATCGTTATTCCGGATTTTATTGGAAACTTATAAATTAGAATAAGCTGTATTTATAGATTTTGCTCCCGACATTGATGTCGGGAGCAAAACGTATATTGTTGTATATCAATATTTTACGATAGTGTAAAATTTATATCGGACACCAATTATAATGAATATTATTATACACAAGAGCAGTCTGTTATTTATTCAAACATTTCTTTTCCTAACCGATTACACTGGTTCAACATCTTCCAACTCGTCAATTAGGTCTATGAGCGGTCGCCCATCGATTTTGAAGTTTTCTATGAACGCATTTGCATTGGGGTAAATTTCGTATTCCTCTGTGAAATGATCATCGCACAATGCCACATAATCTTTTTCAGAAAGAGCGTAATAGTTTTTGCCCTTATAAGAAAATCTTAAGTCATAAAGTTGTACTGCAAAATTGTATAAGATTGTCTCATGCTCATCACTGGGATAGCCGTGGTAATCGTCTCCATATTTCTCAATGTCAGGCGGATATTTCGCATTCATGGGATAACCGTTCAAATCCCATACAATGTCTGGGTTATTAGGATATACAGGTGTTCCTGGAGTACGAATCTCCTGTTCTTCATTTTCGTTCATGGTTTGATTTTCTAATTAATTGTGTAGTGAAATAATTAGTTGTGTCTATAATTTCCATTTGGTAGGTATTGTGTATTTGCCAACTATTTCTGGCATTATAGCTGCCTCAAAACGCCTCTGGTTTTTGAGTAATAAAACAGGCTTACTCCTATGATGAATAAGGTTATTCAAAGCGATTTCCATTCAGAAATTTGTTTGCATTTAAGAAAGCACTTTGTCTGCTACTTTTTTGTGGATTTAAAGGAGATGCTGTAAAGTATATTACCTTTTCTAAAATCTGGTCTTTTCCGAGGAAACTCTCGAAAAACTTGACAATATCCAACCAATAATAACGTTTCCATATAGGTTCGCTCTGTTTGGTTCTCCTCAGACCATAATAAAAGTTGAAACCATCAATATAAAATGTAACTCTTTTCTTGTTTTCCATACGGTTATTACATTAGAAAAGCCACTCGTAAGTGGCTCTGTACCTTACAAGAAAGTAAGGCGTCGCTTTATTTTGCAAAATTACAGATTTTACCTGAACTTCCAAAATAAAATACACATCTTTGAATAAAAGCAATGGATTAATTAGTAATTATTAACATTGGTAATATTTATCTATTCCTAATAAATTAAGATTTGTTTTTTATAGTTGTATAGCCTTACATTTTAATTTATGCTCATTATTATCTTGCCAATACCCTTTTCAGCCAGACTTTGAGGATAGGGTCGGGGATGGTTACTTGGCGGGCTTCTATTTCTATGAGTTCTTTCTTCAGCAATGCGCGTTTAATGATGCTTACATTGGCGGATGAGCCCAACTGGTATTTTCTTAAGATTTCCTGTTTGGTGAACTCACTGTGATTGCCATCTATGACGGCACGCATGAAATTCATCTGGTAGGTTGTGAGGCTCTCTGTCTGTTTCTCGAACAAAGGGGTGTTTTGGTCGATGATGTCCTGGTAGGCTTCATCGAAAATCTTCTCGTTTGCCGTACCTTTTGTGTGTGTCCAGACAAGCCATGCCAACTGCTGTACGTATGAGGAGTGATTTTCAACAGTCTGACAGATTTTTTCCGCCAACTCTCTTGAGATATGTTTTCCTGTAACCTCAAAACGGTCACAGATATAATTAATCCAGTCGGGTGTACTGATTTTTTGCAGATAAATGATGTCGCCGAATTTGAAAAACGGGAGACTTTTCTTTTCAAAAAGTTCATTCATCATGTGTTTTTTGCTGCCGAATAAACAGTATGAAACAGCTTCCTGATGTTGCCATATTGTGCGCAGTCGTTTTTGGAAAGTCTTGGAGTCCTTGAACTCTGAAATCTGTTGAAACTCATCAATACAAACAACAATATTGATACTTTTTTTCTGTGCGATTTTCTCTGGAAGTTGCAGAATTTCATCAATATCGTTGTTCTTCGGATTGATTTCAAGTGATACGGAAAAATCTGTCATTGGGTCTAAGCCTAATGATATTTTTGGAGTAATTCTCGAAAGGAACAACTTGGCGTTCTCTATCCATTCTTCGGTTTTAGAGGATGTCTGTTTGAGAATTGCAGAAACGAAAATATCACAGAAATCCTTATCGTTGCGGCAAGAAAAGATGTCGAGATATACCACTTTCAGCTTGTCGTTTTGCGCCAAATCACCTGCTTTTTTAACTAATGATGTCTTGCCCCAACGACGTTGAGAGATTAATACTGTGTTAACGCCATGTTGAAAGTTCATCAATAAACGCTCCGTTTCTTGCTTGCGGTCAGTGAAATTAACACCTGATGCTGCGGTTCCAAATATAAAAGGTTTTTTCTCCATGTAGCTTTTAATATATTTCTGCTGCAAAGATAAATAAAAATAATATTACTCACAAGAATATTACTAAGAAAATTATTACTAATTTAGTTATTACAAACAAGGATATTAGTAATATAGTTATTACAAATAAGGATATTAGTAATATAGTTATTACAAACAAGGATATTAGTAATATAGTTATTACAAACAAGGATATTAGTAATATAGTTATTA
>JAJPZD010000213.1:0-147 GCA_021204605.1 Prevotella sp. | reverse complement strand
CAAATAAAAATCTTACTAATCAAATGTCTTTTATAGCATATCCATGTATTATAAAAATATACTCATATATAAATTTAGAGTGAAAAATTTCGGGGATTTTGGTTTGCGTAATTCGTTAATTTTTGATACTTTTGCAGTCGATTAGCA
>JAJPZD010000005.1 GCA_021204605.1 Prevotella sp. | reverse complement strand
CCTTTTAGTTATATTAGCTATGTATTGTCGATAGCTTTGCAATTGACAGGCGCGTTAGTGGTCTTAATTATGAATTTCCGTGTTAAGCGGACTTCTATTATCAAGTCGTTTAATGTAAAAGCTACAATAATTGTAAATGGTAATACCCGCGAAGTAAGAGATTTAAGACCAGCAATCAGGGAAAGGTTCAAAATATCATACACTAATGGTTTTGCCTTCTTGTATTTGTTTGGAGGGGATATATTTTAAGTATATATGGAGAAAAATATGACAGTAATTGTTATACAATGATATATGTTTTATTCTGGATGACGTTATCATTACTTATATCATGGGGATTTTTATCATTATTACTTAGCCAAAACAAACTAACAAGAAAAGTAACAGAAGAAGAACTGAAAAAACTAAATGTTGAACCTGATATGGAGTCTATTTCAAATCAAGAAGTAGATGAAATTACTGATAAATTTTTCAATTCCAATAATACTTAGTAATGAACTTCCTAATCTTCTAATTGTAGTTAATGAAAATGTTGCCCTCTGAATATTGCATAGGGTCAACTATCACGTGCAACATTGCGAAACATTCTTGAAAAATTCAATCCAAGGCGATTATATTGCACTTCTATGTGAATATATTGCAGAAATATATAAAGCAAACGCATTTTTGCCAATCCGTATGCGATTATCATCAAAAAATGATTATCTTTGCAGATGGATTGGCAATTACATCGAATGAATATAGGAATATCAATAGCAGAATGGGTGGAACATCGTAAGTTTCGAGGTTTCTACACTTTTTCTTTGGACGAAGTGAAAGGAGATTTTTCTTCTTTTACTCCGAGATACATTGCCACAGCGTTAAATCGTTTGGTAAAGCAAAAAATAATTATATCTCCTGCAAAAGGTTTTTATGTCATAATTCCGACTGAATATGCTCTTAATGGAGTTGTCGATCCTATATTTTATATTGACCAAATGATGGAGTTTCTGAAACGAAAATATTACATAGGATTACTTAATGCCGCTGAATTTTATGGAGCAGCCCATCAACGCCCACAAACCTTTACAATAATCAATACCTATCCAGAAATAAGAAGCGGGGAACGTTCGAATATCCGATTTGTATTTATCTGTCGTAAAGACATTGATGACAAATTCATTGTAAAGCATAAAAGTCGCTTGGGAACTGTAAACGTATCGTCTGCCGAACTCACAGCCATTGATCTTGTAGCAAATGAAGATAAAATAGGAGGACTGAACCGTGTTTGTTCCGTATTATATGACCTTGTCGATTCTATCGATTTCAACAATGTTGATGACAGCATTTATTCTATTTATCCAATATCTGTTTATCAGCGTCTAGGTTATATTTTGGAATCGGTATTAGAAGAAAAGTCATTGGCAGACAAAGTTTATACATTATTAAATCAGCTCGGTGGTCGAATCAGAACTATTCCGTTTAAAATTGGAAAAACAACCGCTGGGTACTTATCTGAGAACCGTTGGAAAGTGATTGAAAATCAAAAAATTGATATAGACGAATGATACCGGAAATTTACATACAGGATTGGCGTGCTTCTGCACCATGGGCACAGGATGTACAGGTTGAGCAAGATTTAATAATATGTCGCGCTATTGTCGAAATTTACAAAGACGATTATTTGCGTGAGAATCTTGCTTTTCGTGGTGGCACTGCTCTCCACAAATTATTCTTGTCACCTCAGCCCAGATATAGTGAGGATATTGACTTAGTTCAAGTCAAGGCTGGACCTATAAGGAAACGTATGTTCATCTTCGTAAAGCACTTGCCATTTTTGGAGAGCCAAAAGTTAAACAAAAGTTGAATAACAACACTTTGATTTTTCGGTTAATGTCCGACACCATACCCCAGTTGCCGATACGCCTCAAAGTTGAAATCAATTGCAAGGAGCATTTTAATGTGCTACCCATGCAATCAGTACCGTTTAAAGTGGAAAACAAATGGTTTAGTGGTGAATGTGAAATTCTTACTTATCAATTGGACGAATTGATTGGGACAAAACTAAGGGCTCTGTACCAGCGTAGAAAAGGACGTGATTTGTTTGATCTTTACAAAGCATTGACAACAGCTTCCGTCAATGAAGAAAATATAATTATATGCTATTACAAATACATGAATTTTGTAGTTGACCATATTCCGACATACAAGGAATTTATAAATAATATGGAAGATAAAATGCAGGATGACGAGTTTCTTGGAGACACATCACAGTTACTTCGTAACGGAGACAGTTTCACACCGGAAGATGCTTATATGATTGTTAAAGAGAGATTGATTGATCGTTTACAATAGAATATAAGATAACTCAAGTTTCGCAAGTTAAAAAATTTTGAAAGAAAAAGGCACAGAGATTTCCGTAAGTCGCGGAAAATCTGATGTGTAGGCCGATTACACCCTCATGTGCCCAATGTAGGCTCGCCCATCAAGGGCGAATGATTACACCATCCTGCCACACGCCAGGCAGTTCTCCCCTAATGGGGGAGTTAGAAGGGGCTTCCATCCGCCAGGCAAGTCCCCCTTAGGGGGGGATTTAGGGGCTTTAACGGAGCGTATGTTTGCATGAATTATTGGCATACGCATTGGCGAAAACATGAATATACGCATGCTGACAACTTGCGAAACTCGAGTTTATAAGTAACATGAAGAAAATTGAACAAATACACTGTTAACTTAAAAGAAAAATCGTAAGCATGCGGTGAAGTACGTTATGCGATAAAAGTCAAAAAGTCCCGAATTG
>JAJPZD010000127.1 GCA_021204605.1 Prevotella sp. | reverse complement strand
GGCACCAAACCAAGCAACTCCCCTTTCTGGATTACCGCCGCACAGTTGAGAAGCAAGTCGCCCACAACTACTGGCAGTCCCACAATACTTATTATATCGAGCTTGCGTGTGAAGTCAAGCAACATAAGCAATGATGTCTCCGCCTGCTCAAGCAACAAATTCTGACGGAACAAATCCTGACAGGTATATCCTGTGATGCACAGTTCCGGAAACACAATCACCTCAACGCCCTTGCCCTCCGCCTGGGCTATTATACTCTCTATTTGCTGTATGTTATATGAACAGTCGGCAACCCTCACTGTCGGTATGGCTGCCGCCACTTTGATAAATCCGTTTTGCATAATTCTTCTTTTATTCGTGATAATTAAATTATAATGTTATTTTATCGTTACTTGCGTAGCTCCATAACCGTACTCCCTGAACGAGGCATCCTGATAAGGACATTTCTTGTAACGATAGTTGAGCTCGTGCAAGATGGCATGGCGAAGCACGCCCTCACCCTTGCCGTGAATGAAAATCAACTTTGTGCCATACTTGTTCTTGTACTGTTCCATTGTTTTCTTAAACACTCCAAGCTGATAATTGAGTATGTCGGCAGGGGTCATCCCTGACGTGGTGTCGAGAAGGGCGCTTGAATGGAGGTCAACCACCACAGGTTCTTCCTTACTCCTTGTTCTTGCTGGTTGCACGGAAACTGGTTTTGAAGTGTCTGAAGCTATTTTGCGGGCCATCTCTTGTTTCAACTTTTTGGCATCAATCACGAGTGGACGCACCGGCTTGTCGTTCTCTATTATGGGATAGATAAGTGCCAACTGCTCAAAAAACTCGTTCTCCTGGAATGTGTGGAGCTTGTAGAATTTCACCGTATCTATTCGTATCTGTGCGTCAACTGGCGGTTTCAACATGAAGTTCTTATCTCTTTTATATGCTATGAGTTGCACTGATATGCGTTCCATTTCGTTGAGCACTTCTCGCTCAAACTCCTCAAGATATACCTTGGTATTCGGCTCTATCTCTCCTTCGAATCGCATTCTCCATCCCGCACCATCTGCCGTGAGATATGTATAATGTATGTAATAGTTGCTGTCGTTGACAATGTATGTCTCAAATTTCGTCTTTATCAGTTCCTTTATGTCAACAGGCACGTATGCTACATACACCGACAACAGGTCTCCACCCTCTCGCTCCTCCGGCTCATCCTCATAAAACGGCTCTGGCTGCGCTTTCGGCTTTTCTACAACTGGCTCTGGCTTCACGCTTTCGGCGTTGCTGTCGTGCCTTATCTCATAATTGTCTGATTCAATCACAACTACGTCTTTGATGGCAGTGGGTATCTGAAAACCGTCCTCATCCTCCACAAGTACGATATTCTTGCCCTGAAATCCAGCTATTACACCACCGCCTTTCTCACTTACAAACCTCACTTTATCTCCTATCTTCATATTATCCTATTTTATGGTATTAACAAACTGCTGTCTCCATAACTCAAAAAACGAAAATCATGCCCAAGTGCATAATCATAAATCCCTTTCCACTCTCCATGTAAAAACGCGCTGACTAACAACAGCAACGTGCTCTGTGGTTGGTGAAAGTTGGTAACAAGCATTCTCACTATCTTATATTCATAGCCTGGTACGATGATAATCTGCGTACTGCCATGATAGGTGGTCATGCCGTTTCTGTCCAAAAAGTCAACTATATTCTGTAGTGCCTCAACAGGGGTCAGCACAGGCATGGTATCGTATGGCTCCCACTGGGTAATATGTAGTTCTTTTCCCGTAAGGTGCTTGTTTGCTGCCAACCTGACTCCTACATAATAAAGACTTTCCAACGTCCTCACACTCGTTGTGCCCACTGCTATGGCATTGGCTTTATGTTCAATTAATTTCACCAACGTGGTGCGGTGCACACTGAAAAACTCGGTGTGCATGTCATGACCGCTTATCTCCTCACTCTTCACCGGGCGGAATGTTCCCGCCCCGACATGCAGGGTCAATTCTTCTCGTTCTATTCCATGTGCATCTATATCTTTCAATACTTCATCGGTAAAATGCAACCCTGCTGTTGGGGCTGCCACACTTCCCTTAATCTTGGAATACACCGTCTGATATGTCTCCTTATCCTCTTCCTGAGCCTCACGATTGAGATACGGAGGAATGGGCAACTCGCCCACAACATCTATAATATCGGCAAAGGTTGTATCTTTATCTTCCCAACGAAAGTCAACACGATGACTTGTGCCATGCTCTTCTTTACGCTCAACAGAAAGGGTAACACTATGACCTTTCACATCGAAACTACGTTTCAACGTGCCATCTTTCCACTTCTTTAAGTTGCCTACCAAACAATACCAAGAGCACTCCCCTTTTGTCTGGAACATCTGCTCATAGTCGGTTGGCTCTGCTGGCTCGAGCAGAAATACTTCTATCAACGCTCCTGTTTCCTTGTGGAAATGTATTCGTGCCTGTATCACACGGGTGTTGTTGAATACCATCAATGAACCCTGAGGCAGGTATCTCGGGATATTGTAGAAAATATCCTCAGTAATCTCTCCCTTATTATATATAAGGAGCTTGCTGTGGTCTCGCCGCACAACAGGAAACTTAGCTATACGCATATCTGGCAACTCATAGTCGTAATCCTTTATCTTTATCTGCTTCGGATTCATCGTAACATAATTCTAAAACAGCGTCAACGCCCTGATTATTACATACAACAAAGTCAACACCATAACAACCAAGACAATATCAACATCCTCATGACTGTACCCCGTGGAGGTATATTTCGAAGATATATAATTAAGGTCCGACGATATGCTCAGATAAACTTTGAAATATATAAAATACACAGCAAGTCCCACTATCGCACCCCACACTATTCCCACGATAACATCTGATGGATAATGCACGCCAAGATACAAACGTGTCCAACAGTTAACCAATGACCACAGCACCATAGCAACCATGAATCTCTTGTTACGTACAAGCAGTGAGAAGAACATCGCTATGCAAAAAGTATTGGAGGCATGGGCAGAAAAAAAACTGTATTGGGTTCCACGTATGCCTTTTACTATGTCAATGGAATATTTCACTAATGGGTCGTAAGTAGGCCGTAACCGCGCCACTAATGGCTTCGACACGAAATCTGCCATTCCGTCCGACAAGATGATACACAGCAACACGCACCCGATGACAAGCAATATCTGGCGCATCGTCTCATTGTTTTTTATCACTACATACAACAGTGAAAGATACAAGGCTATCCATGTCAACCCAGAAGTAAGTACTACTGCCAAGTTGTCCAAAAACAACGAATCGCTTCCGTTGAAAAAAGAAAGAATGTAACGGTCTGTCTCCGTCAACGTTGTAAACATAGTGTCACACTTTATCGTTAAATACGTTCCAACTGAGCAACTTCAACCCAACCCTCACGACCATCGGCAAGCTGCACCTGTTTCCAGTCTTTCATCGTATCATCTATAATCTCCACCCTGCTGCCCTCATGGATAATGGCTGTATAGTCGCTCGTGCTTGCCGGTGTCTTTTTCAGCGCAGCCGATGGTGCCATGATAATCGCACCTGTCCGATGGGTCAGCATCCGCTTCTGCTCGTATGCGAAAATATTACTCAGTATGAAGACAACCAAGAACACCATCGCTCCGTAAAAACCTATCTTGCGCAATGTTATCTTCTGAAAAAACAAATAAACAAGCAAAAGGATTAGCGCAAGGGCAAAACTGTATATGGCAATCCTTGCCCACCTGTCCACACCGGCAAGGTTAACCAATGCCTTGTACCATGTAACGAAAAACATTTCCGACTTCGGGGTTATCTTGTCTATCGTCTTTGTACGCGCCAATTGAAGGTTGAAACGAATATCCTCATCACCTGGTGCCATAAGCAACGCCCGCTCGTAGTTCAACACTGCAAGGGTTATGTTGTCAGTTCGGTAATAGGCGTTGCCAAGATTGTAGTACGTACTCGCACAAGGACCCGCCTTTAAAAGCTCCTCATAGTCTTTTATCGCCTGTTGGTAGTTACCCTTCTTATACTCATCATCGGCATTCTTCTTCGTTACCGCATTGGCAGGCACTACCATGATAATGAGCAACAGCAATAACAACAAAGTCTTTACTGACTTGTGCCGCTTTTTCATATTCTTCAGCATATCTTCTATCTTGATTATCGCTGTCATGGCTGCTTCAAATGTCTGATTCATATTGCCCTGCGTGTCTCCCGGCGCATAACGGTTGTACTCGCACTCATCAAGGGCTTGGATAAACAGTGCAACTGTCTCCTCATCAACATCCCTCTCCATCAATTTCTCAGAGATATTCTCCTTTGACAATTGGGTAACAGGGATATTCAACTTGTCTCCGACATATCCCCATAATGCCCTCAGCACCTCATCATAAAACTTATCCTGCTGGTTTGACATCAACAACTTATGGGCAAACTTCAAACGCTTGGTAGCCACACGGTTGGCCTTCCTGCCCCTCATCTTATCAATGTTGGCATTGTCGATTGCACGCCGCCTGAATATTATGAGCAATGACACAAACACTACCAACATGATGACAAGGGCTGCCAAATATCTCGCTGAACCGTAAAGGATATTGTCAAAATCCTGTATCTTTATCTCTCCCTCCTTTATCTCTCGTATGTCCTCACTATTTGACCCTCCGTAGTCAACAACAGTACCGCCCGTACCATTGCCTTTTGTAACCGTCAGCTCAAAAGGTTGTGTCTTTATCGTCTTGTACGCTTTCGCCTCCGTATCATAATAGGTAAACTCAACGGCAGGTATCTCATACTTGCCCTGATTGCGCGGAACAGCAAGAAAATCGTAAACCATGTTGCCCTCCACTCCATTTGTCGTTAGCTTGGTCTTGTCCGTCACCTTGGCATCATACTTGTCGAAATCCTTCGGATATTCGATAACTGGTTGCTTTATCAACTTCAAGTTCCCTACGCCTCCAACTATCACCCTGATCGTAACCGGGTCGTTGGCCTTCACCTCACTCTTGTCTATCTGGGCTGTTATATTAAACTTACCCACGCCACCAGAAAAATTGGCAGGACGCGTCGGCAACGGATCAACCTCTATAGTCATCCCCGGCGCCTTGATATCACGCTTCACCTCTATATAACCAGAACCTCCATTGAAAAACGCCTCAAAAGGATCCACATTACGGTTTTGTTGCACAACTGTTCCTTTAAAAGTGATACTCGGGATCTCCAACTTGCCCGTCATCTGAGGATACATCACATACTGACTCCATGTCACACAACGGTATGCACGACCATTCACATTCTCTATATGAAATGACTTCTGCTGTGGCAAAGGTATCTCCTGTGTATGGAAACCCGTCAAGTCCGGCATCTTCCCCTCCAACTGGGTAAGGTCAACAAGGGTATATACCTTGTAAGTAAGAAGTATCGGCTCTTGTTCATGCACTCGTTTCTTGTTTGCCGTAACTTGTATATACAAATCTGTTCCCTTGATTGGCGTTCCCGCATCGTTCACACGTGCACCTACATCTGAATCATCGTGCATCTTGGGTGCTCCGCTCTTGCTTTGACTCTCACCTGAAACATTAATCTTTACTGACTTTGACGTTATTTTCTTGCCGCCTGCCGTAACACTTGCCGGTGTGATAGTGTAAGTTCCTGTCTTTGACGCACATAATATAAAGGTGTATGTTATCGACGAGCTGCTGCTCGTATGACCGTTTATCATCTGGAAACTCGACTGTGAAGAAGTGTAAGGACCGGTTATAATCTCCAATGCCTCCGGTACACTGCCAATATGAAAATCACTCGCATTCTGAGTGTTCAACGTATAGGTCAACCGGAAATTCTCACCCACACTGACATTCAACGGTGCATTCGCAACAAGGCTCTGCGCCCAGGAAAACATCTCACAAGAGAGTAAAACACATATTATAACTAAATATCTTTTCATATCGCCTGCCTTGTTTCAATAAACGTTCCAGTAAACATCACCAATTCTTTTCCAACTGTCGGGAACTCGGTTTCTGCATGGCTTTCTTCATACGTTCCTGAGTATCCTTCTCGTTTTGTATCGCTGCATTCAGCATCTGCTCTGCATTCTCCTTGCTCATCTGCTCCTTCGACTGCTGCTGGTTATTTTTATCCTTATCGTCTTTCTTGTCCTTATTGTCCTTTTTGTTCTGACCGCTCTTGTCCTCATCGTTGTTATTGTCCTTCTTGTTCTGATTACTTCCGCCACCTCCTCCCTGCTCCTTCTGCAATTTCTTGCATAATGCAAGATTGTAGCGTGTCTCATCATCCTTAGGATTGTCGCGCAACGACTGCTCGTAGGCATTTATGGCATCACCATACAATTGTTTGCTCTGACACATAACACCTATATTATGATAGACGGAAGCACGACGCAGCTTGTTGGGCTCCTCCTTTGCGGCTCTCTCGAACATCACAATAGCCATGGAATCCTTATTCTGCATCATCAGCGCACAGCCAAGATTGTACATTGCCTGCGGATTGGACTGGTTTTTCTCAAGTGCCTTTCTATACATAACTTCCGCTTTGGGATAATCCTGCATACGATACTTACGGTTGCCGCCATTTATCAACTGGCGGTCTGTTTGTGCATTGACCACTGTAACGACTCCCAATAACAATATCAATACTGATTTCCTTATCATATCAATACTTATAGTCAACCTCATTTGAAAAGTTTTATTCTCTTAAACAACGGATTCTTGCTCTCAAAAATGAGCATCTCTATTATCAAGACAACTATCAACAAAATGCCGACTGCCTGAAACTGCTCATCGTATTCACTGTAAACAACATTGGAAATCTCCCCTTTCTGAAGCTTTGCCAACTCTTGGTTGAGCTGCTTCTGTGCAACATTTGTATTGTCAACATGTATGTATGCACCACCACCTGCAGAGGCCAACTGTCTGCACATATCCTCATTTAATGCCGACATCACTATCGATCCCGTCCGGTCTTTCATATAACCACCATGATCATCCGGAATAGGTGATCCTTTGGATGATCCCACGCCAAGAACATACACACACATTCCATTCTTGCGTGCTGCCTTCGCTGCCTCTACTGCCTCCCCCTCATGGTCCTCTCCATCGGTAATCAGTATGATGGCACGCCCCACTTTATCATCCTTTTGAGTGAAACTGTTGGTACTTATCCTTATTGCCTCCGCAATGTTCGTACCCTGCATTGCAATGAGCGTTGGATCGATATTATGCAGAAACATCTTCGCCGACACATAGTCGCTCGTGATAGGCAACTGTACAAAAGCATCTCCTGCGAACACCACAAGGCCTATTTTGTCATTGGTGAAATTATCCACCATATTCTCCACAAGCATCTTGCTCTTATCCAATCGCGACGGCACAACATCAGTGGCTTTCATGGAATTACTGATATCCATGGCTATGATTACCTCGATACCACTACGCTTCTCCTCGCTGATCTTTGCCCCTGTCTGCGGACGGGCAAGCATTATAACAAGCAGTGCGAAAGACAATGACATAAGCCAAAATTTCAGTCCCATGCTCAACATAGACACATCGGGCATTAATTGCTCTAACAAAGCAGGATCACCGAATTTCCTCAGCTTTTTCCTCCTCTTGCGTTTGCCCAATACCCTTATCACGAACAGCAACGGAATAAAGAGCAAAAGATACAGATATAATGGACTCTCAAATCTGAACATATCTTCAATTGTTATGGTATGCGACGGAATACTGTCAGCCTCAACAGAATTTCAAACAGCATGGTAATCACTGCGGCAAAGGCAAAACCTTGATATGCCTCATAACGCTTCGTGAATTTCTTTACGTCCATCCTCGTCTTTTCCAACTTGTCAATATCGTCATATACTTTTTTCAACTCTTTCGTGGTGCTGGCATGATAGAACTTCCCATTGGCTATAGAGGCTATCTCACTCAACGTCTTGGTATCCACGTCAGCACGCATGTTAACATATTGTATCTTTCCTCCAACCGGCATAGGATATGGCGCCACAGTATTACTGCCAAGTGCGATTGTATATACGCGTATTCCTAAACTCTTCGCCATATTCGCCGCCGTCAACGGTGATATGTCTCCACGATTGTTTACTCCATCGGTCAACAAAATCACCACCTTGCTCTTTGCCTTACTATCTCGCAACCTGCTGATGGCATTCACTATACCCATTCCGATTGCCGTTCCATCTTCTATAAGCCCTTTTGCCGCAATATCGGTACGGACATTATGCAGCAGGCTTGCCAGCGAGCTATGGTCGTTTGTCATCGGGCATTGCGTAAATGCCTCTCCAGCAAATATCGTCAAACCGATATTGTCATCGGCACGGTCGGATATAAACTGTGTCGCCACTGTCTTTGCTGCCTCAATACGGTTGGGCTTCAAATCCTCCGCAAGCATACTCGTGGAAACGTCCATGGCTATCATTATGTCAATGCCCTCAACCGTACGGTTGCCCCAGCTGTTGTGCGTCTGTGGACGTGCCATGATAATAACCACAAGCACAAAGGTAATGATACGCAGGAACATCGGCAACCACAGTAGGCGAACTCGCAGACTCTTCGGCGCATAGCGATATGCGAAAGTGTCACTCATCCGCATCGTGGGCTCACTTTTCTTCCTGTATAGCAAATACCATATCAGATAGGGTATCAGCAGCAACAGTAACAGAAAATATTCCTTATTCGCAAATTCCATGATTCATGTTCCTTTAAAACAGCATACAGACTTTGTATATTATCAATACCAACAATGCGACATTTATCAATATAAGCACTATTATGGCATCCTTCAATAACGTGCGGGAACGCATATTGCGCTTGTCATCTTCTGTCAATTTAGGCTCTACCCTCTCCACAGTAGACTGGTTCTCCTGTTTCGTGCTGTTGATAAATTCTATCGCACTGACCAGATTGGCATCGTTCTCATTGATAAGAGTGGAGTATTTTGCGAATTTCACAAGATCTGCCGTAACAAACAGCTCCTTCAACTCGTCAATCATCTTCTGGTCTCCATACTCACGGAGATGAGCGATAATTTCCAAACTGGTCATCTCCATCGCATTGAAGCCGAACCTGCCCTTTATATAATTACGTATCACATCGGTAAGTTGTGTATAGTATGTCTTTTGGTCTTCCGATATCGACATCTTCTCTTCCCTGATACGCTCTATCTCCTTCAACGCCTTCTGATGGGGAAGCACTCTCTTTATAATTCTTACTCGTGCTATAACTGGCTTGTTGTCTTTCAGGCATGTCCACAAATAATAGATAAATAAGTTGAGCAATACGAAAATCACGCTAAATAGAAAAAGCATTACCCATTCGCTCCACAAAAATGGATTATCCTGTACATCCTTAGGTGGAAAAAATTTCTCAGGATGCAGGGTGTCAACTGGCACAGTGAGTACCTTTAAAGCAAGACTCTTGCTCTGATATTTCTTGCCATCAACCTCAACCGCCATTGGCGGAAGATAATATAGACTCTCGTCAAAAGATGTCAAAGTATATCTCTTGGATATCTTAACCAATCCATTGTCCTGCTTTAACGTATCGGCCTTTAACATCTCCACTAC
The DNA here is from genome assembly GCA_021204605.1 of Prevotella sp. Classification (GTDB taxonomy): domain Bacteria; phylum Bacteroidota; class Bacteroidia; order Bacteroidales; family Bacteroidaceae; genus Prevotella. The sequence continues at coordinate 2,094 of JAJPZD010000127.1, read as the reverse complement.
CTCAACACCCTGAGTAATCTGTTGCTGTGGCTTATAGGAAGGCATTTTCACCTTTGCACCTTTCTTGGCTGTAACACTCAAAGTGAGGTCTGTCTGCTCACCTATAAGTATTTGTATCGAGTCTATCTTCGACTCAACAAACACTTGGGCTGTTGACAACAACGCACAGAATATAAAAGATATAACTACTAATACTCGTCTCATTGTTAATGAATTAAGAAATCAATTACGCAAAGCGAAAAGCTGCAGTAATGATTTCACATAATCCTGATTCGTCGCAATGGAAATACTATCTACATTGCTCTTGTTGAATGTTTCCTTCAATACCTCCTGACGGCTCCTCCAATAGGCATTGTGGGCGTTTCTCAATCGCTTGTCACTCGTGTCAATCACCATCTCGTGACCCGTCTCCGCATCAACCACCTTAAGAAGCCCGACATTAGGCAAGAACTCTGCACGTGGGTCATATACCTGCACGGCAACGACATCATGCTTGCGGTTGCATATCGTCAGTGCATCCTCAAATGAATTCTGCGTGTAGAAATCACTCATCAGAAATGCCGTACACCTGCGTTTCAACGCACTTGTGAGAAACTCAACTGCTATCTTCACATCGGTCTTCTTGCTCTCCGGCTGAAAGTCAAGCAACTCCCTGATGATGAATAGGATGTGCTTGCGACCCTTCTTTGGTGGAATGTATTTCTCTATCTTGTCGGAAAAGAACACAACACCTATCTTGTCGTTGTTCTCAATGGCACTGAAAGCGAGTGTCGCGGCTATCTCCGTAACAATGTCTCGCTTCATGGCTGTCTGAGTGCCGAAATCAAGAGAACCACTGACATCTATCATCAGCATAACGGTAAGCTCTCGCTCCTCCTCAAACACCTTCACGTAGGGACGGTGAAAACGTGCCGACACGTTCCAGTCGATATCGCGTATGTCATCGCCATACTGATATTCACGCACCTCACTGAACGCCATACCCCTGCCTTTAAATGCAGAGTGATACTGACCCGCAAAAATGTTGCTGCTCAAACCACGGGCCTTTATCTCTATCTTCCTGACTCTCCCGAGAATTTCCTGAGTATCCATCAAGGAACCTCCACCTTATTTATTATGTCACTGACAATCTCCTCACTCGTCACATTTGTGGCCTCCGCCTCGTACGACAGTCCAATCCTGTGACGCAGCACGTCGTGGGCTATGGCACGCACATCCTCTGGTATCACGTAACCGCGCCTCTTTATGAATGCGTATGCACGTGCCGCCTTCGCAAGATTTATACTCGCACGAGGACTGCCTCCGAATGTTATCAGGTCTTTCAACTTTGCCAAACCATACTTTTCAGGGTATCGTGTGGCGAAAACTATATCTGCGATATACTGCTCTATCTTCTCGTCAATATACACCTGCCTAACCACCTCACGGGCGTTGATGATGTCCGCAGATGCCACAACAGGCTTCACCTCAGGAAGTGAACCTGCAAGATTCTCACGGATAATCAGTTTCTCCTCCTCAATAGTAGGATAGTTGATTACCACCTTCAGCATGAAACGGTCAACCTGAGCCTCCGGCAGAGGATATGTGCCCTCCTGCTCTATCGGATTCTGTGTCGCCATTACAAGGAACGGACTCGGCAAACTGAACGTGCTGCTTCCTATCGTAACCTGCTGTTCCTGCATTGCCTCAAGCAACGCACTTTGTACCTTTGCCGGCGCACGGTTGATTTCATCCGCTAACACAAAATTCGCAAAAATTGGACCTTTCTTTACCTGAAATTTCTCGTCTTTCTGCGAGTAGATCATTGTACCAATAACATCGGCAGGCAGCAAGTCGGGTGTAAACTGAATCCTGCTGTATTCCGAATCAATAAGTTGTGAAAGGGTCTTTATGGCAAGGGTCTTTGCCAAACCCGGAACTCCCTCCAACAGAATATGCCCATCACTGAGCAATCCGATAAGAAGCGTCTCCACCAAATGCCTCTGCCCTACTATCACGCGGTTCATTCCCATCGTGAGGTCTGTCACGAAAGAACTTTTCTGTTCTATCAAGATATTCAGCTCACGGATATCTATAGATTCTGCCATATTTTCC
>JAJPZD010000201.1 GCA_021204605.1 Prevotella sp. | reverse complement strand
AGGTCTTGTGGGGGTATGTGCAGTTCAAGACTGAGGTCAACCATTCCGCGTGAATACAATGGTTTCACACCAACAGGTTTGCGCAGGTACAGCCGCATGAGCAACAGCCAATAATCGTCAGACCAAAGAGGATGTTTTGTCATAAGTCAGGTAAGGTTGAAAAGCGTTTGCAAATCTAATAAAAATTTTCGAAACAGTAAAGCAATCTTTCATTGTTTTCTTCCGAAGTCGGCGGGGATTTCACCCCATTTGCGGGTGTCCCACTGTTCTATGGGGACACGGAAGGAGTGGGAGCGCAACCAGTTTTCGGCTCTTTTGATAACCTGATGTAAAGGGGCGGTTTTGTCGTTCAGTTCAAGTTTTGTCTTGCATTGCATTTTTTTTACCCAAGTGATGGCGGTAAAGCTGTCGCTGTATATTGTCTTTTTGAAGCCATCCCTCTCCATCAGGGCGAGGGCGTGGACGATAGCGAGGAACTCCCCGATATTGTTAGTGCCGAAAACTGGACCATAGTGGAATACGGGAGCACCTGTGGCAAGGTCTATGCCACGGTATTCCATTTTTCCCGGGTTGCCGCTGCACGCTGCATCGACAGCCCATGCATCTGCCGTTACCTCCAATGGCAACGGCAGCACGGTATCATGTCTATAATCAGGAGGATTCTCCATATCACATTCTCTCTGGCATCTCAATACCCAACAGGCGCATGCCGTTTTTCAGTATTTTTGCGACATTCGAAGCCAATACGAGGCGGAGATCTTTCTCGTCCGGGGTATTCGCGCCAAGAATGCTGTAGTCGTTGTAGAACTGGTTGAACTCTTTGGTCAGTTCGTAACAGTAGTTTGCTATGCCGCTTGGACTGTAATCCTTGCCAGCCTGCGCGACAGCCGCACTGTATTCGTACATTTTCTGTATCAATTCAACCTCCTTGCCATTTACTGCAATGTCCTCTTTCAATGAGTTGGGTATTGTGATGCCCTGTTGGGCAGCCTTACGCATGATGCTGCGGATACGGGCGTAGGTATATTGTATGAACGGCCCAGTGTTGCCGTTGAAGTCGATACTCTCCTCCGGGTTGAACAGCATATTCTTGCGTGCATCCACTTTCAGGATGAAATATTTCAACGCACCCATTCCCACTATGCGGGCAACCTCATTGCGCTCCTCATCGGTCATGTCGTTGAATTTAGCCAGTTTCTCACTTGTCTTTCGCGCATCAGCTATCATCTCCTCAATAAGGTCATCGGCATCAACCACAGTACCCTCCCGGCTTTTCATCTTTCCGTTTGGCAGTTCCACCATTCCGTAGGAGAAATGCACGAGTTCCTTGCCCCACTTGAAACCGAGGCGGTCGAGCAATATCGACAAGACCTGGAAATGGTAGTTCTGCTCATTGCCGACAACGTAAATCATCTTGTCGATAGGGTAGTCGTTGAAACGCATTTCCGCCGTTCCGATGTCTTGTGTCATATAGACAGACGTGCCATCGGAGCGCAACAGCAGTTTCTGGTCAAGACCGTCGTCGGTAAGGTCTGCCCAAACACTGTTGTCATCCTTCCTATAAAACAGTCCTTTTTCAAGACCTTCCTCTACCTTTGCCTTGCCCTTGAGGTAAGTCTGAGATTCATAGTATATCTTGTCGAAAGCCACTCCCAATGCCTTGTAGGTTTGGTCGAAACCAGCATACACCCATGAGTTCATCGTCTTCCAAAGACTGCGCACTTCAGGGTCGTTCTGTTCCCATTTGACCAGCATGGCGTGCGCCTCCTTAATCAGAGGCGCATCTTCCTTTGCCTTCTTCTCCGCCTCCTCGTCTTTCAAACCTGCTGAAACGTATTCCTCTGTGAGGGTTTTCACCTCTTCACGATAGTGCTGGTCGAAAGCCACGTAGTAATCCCCGATTAGGTGGTCGCCCTTCTTGCCGCTCGTCTCTGGAGTCTCGCCGTTGCCCCATTTCAGCCAAGCCAGCATCGACTTGCAGATATGTATTCCCCTGTCGTTCACGATGTTAGTCTTAACCACTTTGTTGCCGTTAGCCTCCATGATGCATGCCAATGACCAGCCGAGCAGGTTGTTGCGCACATGGCCGAGGTGTAGGGGCTTGTTGGTGTTAGGTGATGAGTACTCAATCATCACCAAAGGCGAGTTTTCGGTCGCTTTCTTCTCACCGAAATACTGGTCAGCGTTAATATCGTTGAGCAGCAATACCCAAGAGGCAATTGTAATGTTGAGGTTGAGGAAGCCCTTTACCACGTTGAACGATGCCACATGACTGCTGTTTGCCGCGAGCCAATTGCCGATTTCCCTTGCCGTGTCCTCTGGCTTTTTTCTTGATATCTTGAGGAGAGGGAAGACCACGAGTGTGAGGTTGCCCTCAAATTCCTTTTTTGTTTTTTGCAACTGCACCAATTCGCTTGGCGCGTCCTGCCCGTACAAGTCATTTATGGCTTTTATGACGGAACACCTTATTTCGCTTTCTATATTCATTGCTTTTTCAGATATTTTGGTAATGAGATAAATAAAATACTTGCCATTTCATGTTGCTGATATGGCATAGAAAATGTGCCGTCACTTCTTGTGACGGTTGGCTCTTCGTTGCCGGTACATGGCTTTCTGCATAGCCGAGCCGCTACCGTGCGCCCCTGTTATGTATTTTTTCTTCTTTGCTTTGGTCTTAACCTTGTCTTCGCCAGTCTCTTTCTTTTTTCTCGGTCTGCCGAAAACAAGTCCGCCATTGCTGATTATCTCATCTATTTCATCCATAAAATTTCGTCATATTTAT
>JAJPZD010000208.1 GCA_021204605.1 Prevotella sp. | reverse complement strand
CCCTTAACTCCAAGAGGAATTATAAGCAAAGTCTCAAGCAAGGTGCCAAGCTGTCTGGACTCTCCCCCTATTGGGGGGAGTTGGAGGGGGGCTTGGGGGCTTTGAATGGGCTTCTTCTTTCAGAAATAATATGCCAGCGATACTTGCCACGTGTTCCAATGGGCTCTGGCAAACCCTTCCTCCTGATTGTGATCATAATAATCCCCTGTCCTGCCACAAGCGATATTGTAGTTTGCGCCTACTTGCACATGGTTGAGAAGCATCACGCCCGCCCCCACATTGATACTCGTATTTGCGGATTTCAGATTCCAGATCCTCTCTTCACGCAATGTGAAATCCTTACATCCTACATTGAAACCAAACTGTGGTCCGGCGGCGATAAAGATTCCCACGATATCTGCCAAGCCAAAGTCATAACGCAAGTTTATCGGCACCACAATTTGTTTCTGACGCAGGTTGCCGCCACGCTTCACATCCTCTATCTGCACCTCTCGCTGATCGTACATCGCAGAAACGTCAAAGCCAATATTGACAATAGGCACCTTGAACTTCACTGTCGGACCGATGAAGAAACCCATACTGGTGGAGGTGTTTATAAAGTCTCTGTTGAACGACATCTCGTTGGTGTTCAAACCGCCCTTCAGACCAAACTGAAACTGTGCCCGCGAAGGTACTGCCACGCTTAATGCCGCAACAACTGCTAATAAAGTAAATAATTTTCTCATATACGCTTTTCTTAATTGATTAATCTGATTTGAATATACAATATATCCGCCTCCCATAACAGAAAGCGGACATTTTTTCTCTCTCAATGTCTTTCCCTACGTACCGTTATGCGGGCTTCTGATGAGCCTGACGACGTACTGCCTGAACTCTTCTTGCGTGTCGCCGTGGTACTCGAAGAAGTGGAACGCCGGTTCTTAGCAACCGCCTTTGTGCCCTTCTTCTTCACATTGGCAGCCTTGGCAATGCTGTCCAACGAATCTGCCCTCGCCTGGTCACGAAACAGATTATTCTCAAACGCCTCTATCTCCTTCTCTATACGCTTTTGCTCCGCAGCCATAGCGGAGTCGGTGGGACAATACTGACTGAGCGTGCGCCCAAGCATATTGTTGGTCTTGTAAATCTTGCCCTTGTATTTGTTGAGGGTGAAATAGTCGTCTGCACTCATCGTGGCGGCATTGTTCAAGTCGCTTGTCATTATTACCTGCTTGCTAAGAAATGGGGCTAAATCATCATACTTGACCCAAAACAATGGATATTTCTGCTCAGAATCTCCAAAATCATCCTCTCGAGACATAATAGGACACAGTGCGATAACCTTTGTGTGGAATGTGGCGGACGCCTGGTCATAGTACGCACTCTCCTTGATATAATAACTTTTCACCTCCCTCGATGGTATGTCGCTGTTGTCTAAACGCAACCTGCCATTGTTACGCTCATAATAGATATGGTAGTTGTCTAATAGCGTCAATGGCTTCACCCTGGCTGAATCTGTAAATACCTCGTTGCCATCAAGACGGTACTCGTAAACCTTGAGATCTCCACGCATCATCAACTTGAATATATACGTGAATAGATTCATCTCTGTGCCACTCGGCTCTACTGGATAATACAATCCCGAATTTGCATCCTCCTCAAGATTGATCTCACGGTATATGTCGCGCCTCCATACCACATCCTCCGCCATAGGTGCTGCCGTAGGATACGATATCCTCGCCCTCGTAGTGAGAGCCTGACTGTTCGACGCACTTTTCTGCTGCTCATTCCTGCGTGCCGTAGGCTGGGCGTATGCCACTACTCCAACACACATTATCATCAATACGGATAATAAACTTCTCATATTTGTATTTCGTTATTTCACTATAATCTCCATTGAGGAAGGCAACTCGCGCGTCAATCCATCTGGACCCTCCGCCTTTATGCGACTGATGTAGAAACGCTTGTTCCGCGACAAGTTTCGGAACGCATCCTTCTGACGGGCTGAGAACTTGTTGCCATCTGACACCATCGGAACAGCATTACCCATGTTGTCGAAAAACACTGCCTCAAAACTGATCACCTTGAACTCTATATCAAGCAAACCGTCGTCAATGGCTGCCTTGATACCCGGCGCCGACATGATTGATGCCTTCGGTAATCCTCCTCCTTTGAACCTGTCGTCTCCAACTACAATATAGGCCGTAGGATCTGGCAACTTCCGGACATGGAATGAATACTCACCTACCAACTTCGGACTGCCCGTCTGCAACGACGACACGGTAATCGTAACGTCATTGCCGATAGACGTGGGACGGGCAATATACTTGCCCGGAGCCACTGGCTGCAACGTGCCTCCGCTCATCGTCGCCGTAACCTTGTTGGCGGGAACACCAGGAATACTGATACTCATCGGATTGTTGTAACCGGCATACAGCACATTCATCAAGTCGGCAGACACCGTGGCACTCGGCTCCACAACAGTGTAACTCTGTGAGAAATCGCGACGGATAGTCTGACCCGTCCCATCCTGCATCGTGATGTAACCCGTAAGATTGAAATCACCCGTCTGACTGGTTACAAACTCGTATGTGTTGTTCGCCAAATTCATCTGCTTACCTCCAATGTATATCTCCGGCGTCTGTGTGGTATCAACTGCCGCCATCACTATCTGTGCGGAAAACTTGTCCCCCCTGACTACCGTCTGGGCATTGGGTATCACGAAAGCACTAAGTCGATTCACACGGATATCCTTGATGTCGATATTTGCTGCCAACGTATGTAACACCTCGCCCTCCGCATAGCGGATATCGCTCTGCAACTTCGTAAGCAACGTTACCGCAGCAGCAACTGGCATATCCTCAAACATGTATTCCTGCCAGTTGCGACCCATTGTCTGGGCATTCTTTGGCAACTCGGTCGTCAGGTTGCTCGCAATAATCTTCTTCTGACGATCCTCTATCACCATTGTCAGTATGCGCTCTCGAAATGAGTTGATAGCCTCATACAACTCCTGTCCGCGCCCCGTACCAGGAGATAACATCACCTGATTCGCAGCCTCAAGATCTTCCTTGTTCCTTATTTCAAGCACGTTATAGTTCTTGCCATCTGCCTCCCTGACAATTGCCTCCTTCAACTCCTGCGCAAAGTCATACAACGAATCGCTCATCTGCTTCACCACTGTGGCTCTCTCAAACCATACCTGCACTTTCTGTGGATTGGACTTCATCTGACTCTCAAAGTCCCCGTATATGGCATTGTTCTCCGTCGATGCATTCGCCGTCGTCCGCTGCAAGCTCTCCTCCACAATGGAAAATCCCTCCAGCACTTCCGTTGACACGTTCAACGCAAGCATTGCCATCAAAACCACATACATCAGGTTGATCATCTTCTGACGAGGTGATACCGGTCTCTTCTTTATTGCCATTGCTCTTTACAATTCAGCGTTGATCTCGTTGTTCTTGTTGTTCATGTTGTTACCGCTGTTGGGCATTCGCATGTTCACCGTCATCGCCTCTATCATACGGGCGTATATCTTGTTGAGTTGCTCTATCTGGGCTGCCATCTTGCGCGACTGCTCGTTAATCTGGTCTATCGTACCTATCTGTGCACTGGCTCCCTTTAACTGCATCTCATATACCTTGCAAATTCCTGTGAGAGTGCGATTCAAATTCTCCATCTCCTCAGAATCGCGCGTCAGACGCTCACTCTGCTCCGATACCTTCGACAACATCTCCGTGAGCTTCTTCAACTCCTCTACATAGTTATTTGTAGCCTCCTCCATCTCCGGTGATACCTGCTGCTGATTGAGTATCCACTCGGTAGGATTAACTACACCACCGCCGGCAACTGGCTGACCAACCTGACCTTCTGACTGCTCACCACCCTCAACAACGGACTCGCCAGACTGACCAGTAACAGAACCGCCGCCACCAACTACAACGACACCACCACCGGCAACACCGGCACCGGCAACACCGCCACCGGCAACACCGCCTTCGCCTTCTTCCGTGCCTTGACCAACTCCAATGACTCCTCCAATGATACCACCGCCTACAACAGCACCACCTGAAGCTCCAGCAACAACACTCTCCTCAGCATTCCCTCCTTCCGTGACCTCTTCACTTGATAACTCTACATCATCACCCACATGGGTAGGCAAATCCTTGCCTATCGCCGTCTTGTCGAAAGGACGGTCAAATGCCGAAATAAAAAACACTATGACCTCCGTGCCCATACCTATGTATAGCATTATGTTGGCCCCAGGCAGATGGGTCAGCTTGAACAATGTTCCAAGGATAACGATAGACGCTCCCCAACTGTATGCGTAGTTCAGGAATGTCTGCCCTGGTACGCTGTCCAACCACCGCTGCAAGCGGTATATCACGTTATATTTACTGTACTCTGTCATTATTTCTTCTTGCTCCCTTTTTGTTTTGTACTTGTTGTGCTTGCCAAACTTCTCACACAGCGGAAACCTATATAACTGCGTGGCTGATTCTGGTACTCCCATGTCCGCCAGGCTGAACGGATGTATGACTCAGGATCTTTCCAAGAACCACCGCGCACGCTCTTCTTCTTCAATGCGTACGGATCTTCCTTCGCTGCATTGTATCGCAACTCCGGATTCAAATCGTTCATCGCATCAATTCCTGCCTCCGTGTATGTCGTGCTCGTCCACTCCGCTACATTTCCAGCCATATCATACAGTCCATTGGAATTGGCGGAAAACTGACCCGCACGACTGGTTATTAGGTTGCCATCCAACGTGTAGTTTCCCTTGTCGGGCTTGAAATTGGCGAAAAAACATCCCTTATCGTTCTTTACATCCTCATTCTCCCACGGAAACTCATTCCCATCCTTGCCTCGTGCGGCATACTCCCACTCTGCCTCTGTCGGCAAACGGTAACGCTGAATATACCGCGCCTCCTTGCCAAGCCCCTTCAACAGATAATCGGTACGCCACGCACAAAACGCCACCGCCTGCTCCCACGTAACACCCACAACTGGATAGTCGTTATAGGTGGGACTGCTGAAATACAAACGCATATACGATTCATTGTCCGAATTTACAAAATCGTTAACCCAACAGGTGGTATCTGGATACACATTAACTATATATGTATTGAGAAAATCCCACGGCCCACTGAGTGGACGGTCGATAGTCTCCCTTATTATGCGCCCTTCATCATCTATATATGCCGTGTCCTTCGATATCATCACTTCCTCATTGGGATTCACTGCCACATCCGTGTTCAAATTCCGCTCCTCCGGATTCAAACGGTTACGGCGAAGGGCTGCCGTAGTATAATCGTAAACTTCATAACGATAGTTCATCTGGGAGGCATCAAGCATCTTCTCTCCCGTAACTGGATTGGTGACATATAGACTCTCGTAGGCTCGCTTCTCATCCTCATTTGGCTTCCGAGGCAACGACTTCTTCCAATTCAAATGGGGTGTAACTGGATCTCCGTTCTTGTCCTCCGTAATCATATATGACTCATCTCCTCCATACGACGGATCCGCAAGACGCGTACGCAGTATGGAGTCGCGAACCCAATACACAAACTGCCTGTACTTTGAATTGGTAACCTCCGTCTCATCCATCCAGAAACCATCAACGGAAATCTCCTTATACGGCGTCTGCTTCCCCCATAAACTGTCCTCCTTCTCAAGTCCCATCTTCAGAAATCCTCGCTTTATCTGCGTCATACCGTAGGGGGTTGGCTCCGTGAAACCTTTGCCACTGACACCCGTAACCTCTCCTCCACGACTCGTGGAGGAAGACAACTTGCTTCCTGCACATCCTGTCAGTACCGCAAGATAAACGGCAACGCCAATGAACAAAATACTTTTTCTCTTATTCATAATTTATAGTATTCTCACACTTTTATGTTTGTTCTTTCCTTTCTTCACAAGGTTTAAGTCCATCTGGTACTGGACAAACAGCTCATGACTGCCATTGCCCACGCTTATCGCCGATGTGTACATCTCATAACTGTAACCCAAGTTGATGCCATGAAAACTGCCGCCAAAAAGTATCGTAACTGAATTGGTCGGACTGTACGACAAACCTATGTACATCATCTTCTTCTCATGGGTATATACCAAACGACCTGAAACATCTGCCCTGTATGCAACTCCGTCTGAACGCAACAACGCTGTTGGGTGTATTGATAAAAACGGATTTCTTAACTTTATATTGTATCCGCCTGTCAAATAATATGTCCTGTCTATCTGCAACTCGTTGGTGGTCCCAAGATTTACTAACGGCGCAGTGAGATGCTGAGCAGATATGCCCACGTACCACCTCTTGCGCGTGTAATACAGCCCAAATCCTAAGTCAAACGAATTTCCGTTGATATCCGACGACGAAAATGCAGGATCACTCGCATCATCAAGATCAAGATCGCTCCCCTTGAAACCCTCGTTGAGAAGTCCTATCTGCACACCAGCACTTATCACGCCTCCAAACAACTTGTGCTTATAGGCGTATTGAATGGCAAACCTCTGATGGGTGAAAAGTCCTATCTGGTCGTTCACTATCGATGCCCCAACTCCATGGTAACTCTTCAAAAAGTAAATGGGCATGTCAGCTCCCACGTACATCGTCTTCGGATTGTTCTCAAAGCCTACAAAATCCATAGCGTATGCGCCTACAACACTCAGTTTCGACTCCTTACCAACAGAACCGGGATTAAAGTATGGCTCCATATCCCAGTAATGACTGAAAGACGCATCATACTGACCCCTCACTTCGGCAACAGCCATAAACACCGTCACAACTATTATTAAAAGACGTTTTCGCACGACTTTATAACGCAACGGAGTAAGTTTTATTGTAATTTGTAATGCTATTTTGAGACATCTCAACACTGAACAGCTCTCCAAAACAGTATAAAGAAAAGAGCTACCCTACTATCGGGTAGCCCTTTGTGTCAATATTCATCTTCATTGAACAGAAAATCTTCCTTCGTGGGATAGTCGGGCCAAATGTCCTCGATACTCTCATATACATCTCCCTCGTCTTCTATCTCCTGCAAGTTTTCCAGCACTTCAAGGGGCGCGCCTGAACGGATTGCGTAATCTATCAACTCGTCTTTGGTTGCTGGCCAGGGCGCATCCTCAAGCTTAGAAGCTAATTCAAGTGTCCAATACATACCTTTTTGATTTACGTTATTATCCGCCGCAAAAGTAATATATTTTTTCCTAATACCAACTTATACCTTAAAAAATAATATTTTTTAATCATTTCACGGATTTCTCCCACACGCTCTCACGCACTCCTACAATGAAATTCAACTTCCTCGCTAATACAAAAAGATAGTCCGACAAACGGTTGATGTATTGCAATACCTCCGGATCAAGCTCCGTCGTCTCTCCCAAGAAAAATATCCTCCGCTCTGCTCGACGGCACACCGTGCGGCATACATGCGCTATCGCCGCAACATGTGAACCTCCTGGCAATATAAACTTTGTCTGCGGAGGTATGTTCGCATTGATAACGTCAATCTCATCCTCCAATTTCTTCACCTCCTCAGCGGCAAGGGTGTATGAAGGTGCCAACTGGGTCTGCGTCTTGTCGGTCGCAAGATATGAACAGACCGTGAATAGGTTGCGCTGCGTCCTTAAAATCAAGTCCTTATCCTCTCCATCCTTCATAAACGATGCCAACAAACCTAAATTGGCACTCAACTCGTCAACAGTGCCGTAGGCCTCTATACGTGAGTTGGTCTTCCTCACTTTCACACCACCGACAAGTCCTGTCGTGCCGTGATCTCCACTCCTTGTATATACTTTCGTAATTCTCATAGCCGTAATGGATTAAAAATTAATAATATAATTCTGCTTGTAACGCTTGGCATCAAAAAACACCAAACCGCAATAATAAAGATCGAATGTCACCACATTCTGCCAATCTCTCAATATCTCCTTCCACAACGCTCGCGCCTCCTTGCTCTCGTGTATGCCTTCTATCATAAACACAGATCCGTTGCGCACGTTCAATGAGGCAAGCTGCGCAAAACGGTGGAAATCACCAAATGGACCAAGCCTCAACATATCAACATCTCGATATGTACTTAGCATACGTTGATACTCGCCCTCTCTCTCCTCGCATGGCACCAAAATACAATTTGCCTCTCTATATCCTGCCTTGATGTATGCCTCGTAAGGACCGACAGACTCCCCGAAATCAATTACGTTTCGCGGTTGAACATAGCTCGACAGACGAAAACTAAGCTCGCACAGCTTGCGCGTCATGGCTCTAAGTCGCGGATATTCATAACGCAGTCTGTCGTACTCCTCATGATGCTCGCGCCCGTTAATCACGTTGCGAACCATCTTGAACGCCCAAGGCGACTGCACGCCAAATCCCTGACTGTGACTAAGCCTGCTTAGCCTCACTATCCTACTCTTGAACCAATATGCCCAACCCTCACGCTTTACTGATTGTACCATTCATCATTCCTAACATTGTTCCTAAACAAGGTTAACTCTTTTATACGGCAAGACCGCTTGTATCGTATTTTTCCATAGCAATAATGACACAATGCAAATATATAGAAATAAATTCAGATTTACGTATTTATAATTGAAATTTTTTCTTTATTTTCATTTATTGCTCTCTGGTATGCACAAATCACTGCCATCAAGCAACCTGATGTATGTGTCGATACCTTCTCTTATCTCACTGATTTTGATATACTCATCGGCGGAATGGGAACGGGAGGATTCTCCAGGACCTAACTTGAATGACGGAAAACGCATCAGGGCCTGGTCTGACAAGGTTGGCGAACCGAATGGCTTCATCCCCATGACCTCACAACGGCGTATCAATGGATTGTCCTTACTGATACATGATGAATGTAGGTGGAATGACCGGGCTTTTAATTCGCTCTTCAACTTGCAACAGAGAAACTCGAAAACTTCCTCATTCTTGTAATATTCATTCGTGCGAATGTCGATAGTGAAACTGCACTCATCGGGAATCACATTGTGCTGCATCCCTGCATTCAATATCGTTACGTTCATCAATGTCTCTCCCAACAGCGCACTGACCTTCGCAAAATGATAGTCGCGCAACCACACAAGGTCGTCCATTGCCTCGTATATGGCATTCACACCCTCACCTCGTGCTGCATGACCCGACACTCCCCTGACCGTAGCATCCACCACCATCAAACCCTTCTCGGCAATCGCCGGCTGCATGCCGGTTGGCTCTCCTACAACAGCAACTTCAATACTCGGCAGCATAGGCAATACCTTCCTGATACCTTTCTCGCCTGAAACCTCCTCCTCTGCAGAAACAAGGTATATCGTGTTGTATTTCTGTTCATGCGATGTTATTTGACGGAATGCCTGCAATAGTGACACTAATCCGCCTCCACAGTCATTGCTACCCAAACCGTAAAGCATATCGCCCTCAATCTCTGGCGAGAATGGGTCGCGAGTCCACGATGGCACTGGCTTCACAGTATCTATATGCGCATTCAACAGGAGTGTGGGCTTTTCCTCATTGAAATCATCGCTCATTACCCACACGTTGTTTCCCTCTCTATTTGAGTTGAAACCATAACTGTTAACCGTTTTCTCAAGAATATCGGCTGCTTTTGCCTCTTCCCTGCTCAACGACGGCACGGCTATCAATTGCCGTAACAGCGTGATGGCATCGCATAGGTAATCTGGCTGTTTCATAATATTTTGTGCTTTTATTTTAAATGCAAAGTTAACGCAAAATTTTGTATTTTGTATTTCTTACATTACCTTTGCAGTCGTATTAATACATTTTTACAGTTGAAAACATTTGAAGAACTTGGTGTCTGCGAAGAGATTCGACGCGCCATAACGGATATGGGGTTTGAAAAACCTATGCCCGTACAAGAAGAAGTAATCCCTTTTTTACTCGGAAACCGTAACGACGTTATTGCTTTGGCACAGACTGGAACGGGTAAAACAGCCGCGTTTGGAATACCAATATTGCAACGCTGCGATATGCGTGTCTGCCAGACACAGGCCTTGGTGCTCAGCCCCACAAGGGAACTGTGCCTCCAGATTACCGATGACCTGAGAGATTTCTCTAAATATATGAACGGTGTCCATGTGGTGCCCGTCTATGGCGGAGCGTCAATAGAAAACCAATGCAAGGCGTTGAGACTTGGAGCTCAGATTATCGTCGCCACTCCTGGACGTCTCATAGATCTGATGCACAGGGGGGTTGCCAAATTGGAAGGCGTGAGAAACGTGGTCCTTGATGAGGCTGACGAGATGCTCAACATGGGTTTCTCAGAGAGTATTGATGAGATACTCGAAGGCGTCCCTACCGACCGCAACACTCTGCTTTTCTCGGCTACAATGAGCAAGGAGATAGAGAAAATTGCTAAAAACTACCTGCACGAATACAAGGAAATTGTCATAGGTAGCCGCAACGAGGGCGCGGAAAACGTCAACCACATTTATTTTATGGTCAACGCAAAAGACAAGTACCTCGCACTGAAACGTATCGTTGACTACTATCCGAAAATATATGCTATCATCTTCTGCAGAACAAAAAAAGAGACTCAGGAGATTGCCGACAAACTGATCCGAGACGGCTACAATGCTGAATCGCTGCACGGCGACCTGTCGCAACCTCAAAGGGACCTCACCATGCAGAAATTCCGCCAGCACCTCACTCAACTGCTCGTGGCTACCGACGTGGCGGCACGAGGACTGGACGTAGATGATTTGACTCACGTTATCAACTATGGCTTTCCTGACGATGTGGAATACTACACTCACCGTAGCGGACGTACTGGACGTGCCGGCAAGAAGGGAACTTCTATTTGCATCCTACACTCCCGTGAGCGTACCAAAATGCGTGCCATTGAAAAGGAAATAGGCAAGTCTTTCGTCGAGGCGGAAATTCCATCGGCACAGGAAATATGCAAGAAACAACTCTACAAGGTGATGGACGATATTGTCAAAACAGATGTGAACAACGAGGAGATTGAACCGTTCATGACTGACATCAACCGCTACTTCGAGTTCTTTGACAAAGAGGACATCATAAAAAAGATTGTGAGCATGGAGTTCGGTAAGTTCCTCGCTTACTATGCTGATGCACCGGAAATACTGAAACCTTCTACAAGGGGTGAGAAGAAAAAGGGCGACCGCCAGTCCAAAGAACGTGGTGAGCGCAACCATAAGGCAGAGCGGGGTTATAGGCGTTTGTTCCTCAACATCGGCAAGGCGGATGGCTTCTACCCTGGCGAGGTGATGCAGTTCATCAACAAGCATATTAGGGAGAAGCAGGAAGTGGGGCATATCGACCTGCTTAGCAAAATCTCTTATATCGAAGTGCCGGAAAAGGATGCCAAAAAGGTGATGAACGCCCTTGACGGCACTACATACAAAGGGCGTGTGGTGCGCTGCAACGATGCTGAACAGGGTGCTCCATCACAACGCAGGGACAGAGACAAAGGCAACCTGCGCAGTGGCGGCAGCGACAGAAAGCGTGACAGAGACCATGCTTATGACAATGACAAAGGCAGGACTTACAACCGCCATGAGAGCAGGTCAAATCGCCGTGCAAAGGAAGAAAACAGCAACGGCAGGAAACTCCGGAACGAGAGGCAGGAGTTTGTCGAGAGTGGCAAGAAAGACGACTGGCGGCAGTTCTTCCAGAACCATGACGTGAAACTGAAAGGTGAAGAGCCTGATTTCAGTGAGGAGGGCTGGGCAAGAAGAAAGCCCAAGAAAAAGTGAT
>JAJPZD010000283.1 GCA_021204605.1 Prevotella sp. | reverse complement strand
TTCTTTAATCTTTAATTATATTTTTAAGTTTTTCCAATTCACTCCAACGTTAGTCTATTGCAGTCTCTCCATTGCCATTACTGCTGTGGGCTGCTGAATGTTTCTCAAGAATCCTCATCATCTCGTTGTTGCACTTGCCCGACTCATGTACATGCTTTATAGGGATGCTAAGAGCCACAAACTCGTAAATCAGCCATGAGACATCGAGCGTCCCATCGTTTTTTTCCACCGTAATGTAATCACCGTCTTCGGAATATTCCTCACCGAACTTCACGGTCAGGCGGTTGTCAGCGCAAATGGGTTGTTCCATCATGTCAAGGCAGATGTCGCATGGTATGTTTACTATTCCTTCCGCGTGGAAATCCAACTCGAAAAAACTGCTGCCCTTGTGGACATTCAGTGTAACTGATACCTTTCCGCCATTTACCTCAGAGCCTCCGATAGTCTCAAAATAGGTGTCATCGAGATTGAAATCAAACCTCGTGTTTTCCTCTTTCAAATTTTTTAAGTCAATCTTGAAGGACTCTAAATCGCTCATTACGATATACTTACGACTGTAAGAACACGTGTTCTGACAAGCGTTGCAATTGCTGTCAAAAACAGAAAAAGCGTTCTTTGGGCTGCAAAGTTACAAATAATTTTTTATTTATAACATCCAAACGTAAAAAAACTGTTTGAAAAGTTGAAAGAAAGGAAAAATGTCAGATTTTAATGGTATCTTTGCAACCAACTCTTAAAGGTCTCAACAAGTTGTATCCTTACATTGGGTGCGTATTCGGCTTGAAAAGCCGCATCGAACTCTTAACTCTTCATTCTTCACTCTTA
Source organism: Prevotella sp. (assembly GCA_021204605.1). Taxonomy (GTDB): domain Bacteria; phylum Bacteroidota; class Bacteroidia; order Bacteroidales; family Bacteroidaceae; genus Prevotella. Next base: position 1,964 of record JAJPZD010000283.1, on the reverse strand, counting down.
ACTCTTCACTCATTTTATGGAATATGATATATTTAATAGAACAAAGCTTCTCATAGGTCATGAGGCTATGGATTACCTCGCTTCCCGCAGCGTAATCCTGTTCGGTGTCGGTGGGGTGGGCAGTTGGTGTGCGGAGGCTCTGGTGCGCTCTGGAATACGCAAACTTACTATCGTGGATTATGATGTCGTAAGTGTTTCCAACATCAACCGGCAGTTGATGGCTACTACATCGACAGTGGGGCGGGTGAAGGTGGATGTGCTGCGGAAACGTCTGTTGGACATCAACCCGAATGCTGAAATCACGGCTATCAGGGAAGCGTATAACGAGAACACGGTGGAATCGTTTCATATCGGGGATTACGACTATATCATTGATGCCATCGACAGTCTGAAAGACAAGGCATTGCTGATTTTGAATGCCTGTAATACTGATGCCGTGTTTTTCTCCTCTATGGGAGCGGCTCTCAAAAGCGACCCTACACGAATAAAGATTACTGAGTTCTGGAAAGTGCAAGGTTGCCCATTGGCAAGGGCCTTGCGCAACAGGTTTAAGCACAACGGTCGGTTGCCAAGCCGCAAGTTCCAGTGTGTTTACAGTGATGAGCTGCTGAAAAATCATCCTACCGGAGAACAGCATGATGCCAACGGCACGTTTGTGCATATCACGGCGATATTCGGCCTTATGCTTGCCTGGCTAGTAATAAAACACGTGATGAGAAATTTTGAGTGAAGAGTGAAGAATGAAGAGTGCATTCTTGCTTGGGTGGAATGCTTGAGATATGAATAAAAAAGCAAAAAGTTTGGTTTGATAAGTATTCTTTTGTAATTTTGGCGACAAAAATTTAATCTATTAACTAAAATAAGAAGTATATGAAAAAGAATTTACTTAAATGGGGTTTGTTGACTCTGATGTGTGCTTTTACCACAATAGCAAGTGCGGAGATTACGCAAGATGACTTTTCTTTCTTGCCTGCAAATGGGTCAACGCAGACAAGTCTGAATCAATTCATGGTTACTTATGAGGATGGAATAAGTCTCTCATCAACGAGTGATGCATCACAGGTCACTATCTCTTATCCAAGTGGTACGACGGCAGCTCCTATCAGTTGTTTTGCTGAAGGCGAAACAAGCGTATTGTTTAATATCAACGCTCTTAATTCATCCGGAACTTATACAATAACGATTCCTGCCGGTTTCTTCCTTCTTGGTGAAAGCAGTGAGGAAAGTCCGGAGATTAATCTTACTTACATTATAGGGGAAGAAGTTAATTCAAATGTTGAGTATGAGTTTACTCTTACACCGGATTATGGCGATCATGTTACAAGTTTAAGCACTATTACCATTGGGGCTAATGCAATGCTTGAATTTAACGAGGATTTTGCAGAACTCTATGAGGATTATGGCGATGATTATGATAAAATTGTTGTTTTGGATACATCAGACAATATTGTAGCTTCCGCATCTGCTGATGACGAGGATTCATGGGAACCGATTTATGATGAAGAAGATGAAGATGTTAAAATAGGATTTACGTTTACGCTTAGTTCCACTATAACAGAGCCGGGACGCTATTTGTATATCATCCCCGCAGGATATTTCTGTTTAGGCAGTCTGACCAATTTGTCCTCTCAATTCAGCGCTACCGTTTACGTTGATGGCGAGGAAGACACCACAGGTATCAGCAGCGTGCTTCAGAACACTGTCAGCGATGGCGTTTATTACAACCTAAGCGGTCAGCGTGTAACTGCTCCAAGTAAAGGTGTTTATATCCTTAACGGCAAGAAGTTGCTTGTGAAGTAAATAGGAAACTTTTAAAATCTGCAGCTTTTACTCTATAAATAAAAGTTACACTACAACATATTCAAACGGTGAAAAGTTTTTGACAACAAGAAAACTTTTCACCGTTTTCTATTTGAAAATATTTCATTATATAGCCTAAAAAATATGAATAAATATACATAATA
>JAJPZD010000020.1:8610-11750 GCA_021204605.1 Prevotella sp. | reverse complement strand
CATTGAAACTTGTCACCATTACTATCTGCACGGCCCGTCCGGGTATCGTCATCGGCAAAGGCGGCCAGGATGTTGACAAGCTCAAGGAGGAGTTGAAAAAACTCTATGACAAGGAGATTCAGATAAATATCTTCGAAGTGAAGAAACCAGATCTTGATGCGACGATAGTGGGCAACAACATCGCCCGTCAGGTGGAAGGCAAGATCGCTTACCGCCGTGCCATCAAAATGGCGATTGCCAATACGATGCGTGCAGGCGCCGAGGGAATAAAAGTCCAGATTACAGGACGTTTGAATGGAGCTGAAATGGCACGCAAGGAGATGTATAAGGAGGGACGTACTCCTCTGCACACATTCCGTGCGGACATCGACTATTGTCAGACAGAAGCTCTTACAAAGGTTGGACTGTTGGGCATCAAGGTGTGGATTTGCCGTGGGGAAATTTACGGTAATCCCGATATTGTCGTCAACTACTCACAAGACAAGCAGGTGGGTGGCCGGTCGAATGGCAAACCGAGAATGGGCCGTAAGAGAAACAATAACCGTTAAAGCAAAAAGTTATCATGTTACAGCCAAAAAGAGTAAGATATAGAAGACCCCAGGATGGACGCGGCAACAAAGGCAACGCCCACAGAGGGACACAATTGGCATTCGGCTCATTCGGCATCAAGACACTTGATGCGAAATGGCTGAACAGCCGTCAGATAGAGGCTGCACGTATAGCAGTGAACCGCTACATGCAGCGTGAAGGTCAGGTTTGGATACGTATTTTCCCAGACAAGCCGATAACGCGCAAGCCTGCGGATGTACGTATGGGAAAAGGAAAGGGAGACCCAGTAGGCTGGGTAGCCCCTGTTACGCCAGGACGTATCCTCTTTGAAGTGGAAGGTGTTTCTTTTGATATAGCCAAGGAGGCACTCCGCCTCGCGGCACAGAAATTACCCGTTAGGACAAAGTTTGTTGTAAGACGTGATTACGATAAAAACGCTTGATTATGAAAAATGAGGAAATAAGAGAGCTTGACACCAAGGAATTGGAGGAGAGGTTAGAGGCAGAGGTCGCAAAATACACTCAGATGAAGTTGAATCATGCGATCACCCCGTTGGAGGATCCTTCTAAGATTAAGAAGGTGCGTCGTGATATAGCACGTATGAAAACAGAGCTTCATCAAAGAGAACTTAACAAATAATCGGTTCAGATGGAAAAAAGACATTTAAGAAAAACAAGAACGGGTGTGGTGATCAGCGACAAGATGGACAAGACCATTGTAGTGGCCACTAAATTCAAGGAGAAGCACCCTATATATGGTAAGTTTGTACAGAAGACAAAGAAATACCATGCTCATGACGAGAAGAATGAGGCCAACATAGGTGATACTGTATTCATTATGGAGACCCGTCCTCTAAGTAAGACAAAGAGATGGAGATTAGTTCAAATAATTGAAAAAGCCAAGTAATTATGATACAGCAGGAATCAAGACTTACAGTATGTGATAACAGCGGTGCCCGTGAGGTGTTGTGCATCCGTGTATTGGGAGGCACTCGCCGCCGTTATGCAAGTGTGGGTGACGTCATTGTCGTTACCGTGAAGAACGTCATTCCATCAAGTGAGGTGAAGAAGGGTACGGTATCTAAGGCTTTGATTGTCCGCACAAAGAAGGAAGTGCGTCGCCCTGACGGCTCTTATATCCGTTTTGACGACAACGCCTGTGTGCTCCTGAACAATGCGGGAGAACTTCGCGGCAGTCGTATATTTGGACCTGTGGCACGTGAGTTGCGTGCCGTGAACATGAAGGTAGTATCTTTGGCACCTGAGGTTCTTTAACATTTAAAATTTAAAAGAGTGATGAAGAATAAGATACATATCAAGAAGAATGATTCAGTGATTGTCCTTGCCGGCAATGACAAAGGCAAGAAGGGCAAGGTGCTGAAAGTGATAGTGGATAAGCGACGTGCTATTGTCGAGGGCGTGAATATGGTATCGAGGCATACAAAGCCGAGTGCGAAGCATCCACAGGGTGGAATCGTGAAGCAGGAGGCATCGATAGATATTTCCAATTTGAGTCTTATTGATCCAAAGTCAGGCAAGGCAACACGTATCGGCATTAAGGTAACAGAGGACGGAAAGAAAATCCGTATCGCTAAAAAGTCAGGGGAGGAAATCAAATAATGAATACAGCTGAGTTGAAGAACACGTATAAGGAGGTTATCGCTCCTGCGTTGAAGAAACAGTTTAATTATTCCTCGTCGATGCAGATTCCTGTATTGAAAAAGATAGTCATCAACCAGGGACTTGGTGATGCCACTCAAGACAGGAAAATCATTGATGTGGCTATCAATGAGATTTCCACCATTGCGGGTCAGAAGGCTGTTGCCACATATTCAAGGAAGGATATCGCCAACTTCAAACTCCGTAAGAAAATGCCTATCGGTGTTATGGTAACACTCCGCCGTGAGCGTATGTATGAGTTTCTTGAGAGACTCGTGCGCATAGCATTGCCCCGTATCAGGGACTTCAAAGGTATAGAGAGCAAGCTGGATGGCCATGGAAACTACACGCTTGGCATTCAGGAGCAGATTATCTTCCCGGAGGTCAACCTTGACTCTATAGATCATATTCATGGCATGAATATCACATTCGTAACATCCGCAAAGACGGATGAGGAGGGATATGCCTTGCTGAAGGCATTTGGTTTACCATTCAAGAACGCTAAAAACGATTAATAGATATGGCAAAAGAATCAATGAAAGCCCGCGAGGTCAAACGTGCGAAAATGGTCGCCCGTTATGCCGAGAAGCGTGCTGCTTTGAAGAAAATCATTGCGAAGACATCAGACCCTGTAGAGGCTTACGAGGCCGCAAGGAAGTTGCAGAGCATACCGCGTAACGCCAATCCTATCCGTTTGCACAACCGTTGCAAGATAACGGGGCGTCCCAAGGGCTACATCCGACAGTTCGGGCTTTCACGTATTCAGTTCCGTGAGATGGCCTCTGCCGGACTTATTCCTGGTGTCAAGAAGGCAAGTTGGTGATATAGAGATAGTTTTCAATATTGTCGGGGTAGTCCCGATTAATTAAACATTTATTTTATGACAGATCCTATAGCAGATTATCTGACGAGGTTGAGAAACGCTATCATGGC
>JAJPZD010000020.1:0-8510 GCA_021204605.1 Prevotella sp. | reverse complement strand
TTATGACAGATCCTATAGCAGATTATCTGACGAGGTTGAGAAACGCTATCATGGCACATCACCGTGTAGTGGAAGTACCGGCTTCAAACTTGAAGAAGGAGATAACCAAGATCCTCTTCGAGAAGGGCTACATCCTGAATTACAAGTTCATAGATGATGGCCCGCAGGGGACAATCAAGGTGGCCTTGAAATATGACCCCATCACAAAGTCAAACGCGATAAAGTGTTTGAAGAGAGTGTCAACGCCAGGTTTGCGTAAGTACACTGGCTATAAAAACATGCCGAGAGTTATCAATGGATTGGGTATCGTGATATTGTCCACGTCCCAAGGCGTAATGACCGACAAGGAGGCCTCCACCTTGAAGATAGGTGGTGAGGTTCTTTGCTATGTATATTAATTGGAGGAAAAGCTATGTCAAGAATAGGAAAATTACCAATTAGTATTCCAGGCGGAGTTACAGTAACTCTCAAGGACGGTGTTGTTACCGTCAAGGGCCCAAAGGGAGAACTTTCACAGAAAGTGGATCCTTCAATCATCGTCAAAATAGAAGATGGCCATATCACTTTCGAGGTTGACGAGAACAGCCCTGTAAACTATAAGCAGAAAAACGCATTTCATGGCCTTTATCGCGCACTTGTCCACAATATGGTGGTAGGTGTCAGCGAGGGGTATCAGAAAGTTCTCGAACTTGTAGGTGTCGGTTATCGTGTGTCAAACCAGGGGAATATCCTTGAGTTTACATTGGGTTACACTCATCCTATCTTCTTGCAGTTGCCTGCGGAAATCAAGGTTGAGACAAAATCAGAGAGAAACCAAAATCCTACTATCATTTTAGAGTCTTGTGATAAGCAATTGCTTGGACTTGTTTGCGCAAAAATCCGTTCTTTCCGTAAGCCTGAACCTTACAAAGGAAAAGGTATATTGTTCAAAGGTGAAGTCATCCGCAGAAAGTCTGGTAAGACTGCTGCCGCTAAGTAATTTTTTAAATCTTACGATTATGACAATAAAGAAAATAGAAAGGCGTATTAAGATAAAATACAGAATCCGTAAACGTGTGAACGGAACGGAAGAACGCCCTCGTATGAGTGTGTTCCGTAGCAATAAGCAGATTTATGTCCAGATAATCAACGACTTGACCGGTACTACATTGGCTTCTGCCTCTTCTCTCGGCCTTGAGCCAATGCCAAAGTGTGAGCAGGCTGCAAAAGTTGGCGAGATGATCGCTAAGAAGGCTGTCGATGCCGGCATCAGCAAGGTTGTCTTTGACCGTAACGGTTATCTTTATCATGGACGTGTTAAACAGCTCGCAGATGCGGCTCGTAAAGGAGGACTTAATTTTTAATAGATTATGGCAATGAACAACGTTAAGATAAATAGTGACATTGAGTTAAAAGACAGGTTGGTTGCTATAAACCGCGTTACTAAGGTAACAAAGGGAGGCCGTACATTCACGTTTGCCGCTATTGTTGTAGTAGGCGATGGCAATGGCATAATCGGCTGGGGACTTGGTAAGGCAGGAGAGGTTACGGCAGCCATTTCCAAGGGTGTTGAGGCAGCGAAGAAAAATCTTGTCAAGGTGACGGTGCTTAAGGGTACTGTCCCTCATGAGATAGAGGCTGCTTTTGGTGGCGCGCAGGTATTTCTCAAACCAGCTGCTCCTGGTACAGGACTTGTGGCAGGAGGCGCTATGCGTGCTGTTTTGGAGAGTGCGGGCGTGAAGGACGTGCTTGCCAAGTCAAAGGGCTCGTCAAACCCGCACAACTTGGTTAAGGCAACTATTCTTGCCCTTAGTGAGATGCGTGATGCCTACACAATCGCCAAAATGCGCGGTATCAGTATGGAAAAAGTATTTAAAGGATAGGAGATAAAGAAATGGCAACAATTAAAATCAAGCAGATAAAGAGTAAGATCGGTGCTCCCCATGACCAGAAAGATACACTTGCTGCCCTCGGCCTTCGTAAGATTTCACAGGTTGTGGAACATGAGGATACTCCATCCATTCGTGGTATGATAAGGAAGGTACGCCATCTTGTAACTGTTATAGAATAATAACTCATAAATAGAAACGATCATGAAACTACATACATTAAAACCAGCAAAAGGTTCTACTCATTCACGTCGTCGCTTAGGGCGTGGCCAAGGCTCTGGCTTGGGTGGTACGTCAACACGTGGACACAAGGGCGCTAAGGCTCGTTCGGGCTATTCAAAGAAGATTGGTTTTGAGGGCGGTCAGATGCCGTTGCAGCGTAGGTTGCCGAAGTCAGGCTTCAAGAATATCAATCACAAGGAATACCTTGCAGTGAACATCTCTGTTCTTCAGAAACTTGCAGACAGCAAGGGCTTCACGAAGATTGGTATTCAGGATTTGAGAGACGCAGGTATCGTAAGGGGAAAGAAGGTATTAGTCAAGATTTTGGGCAATGGCGAACTTACGTCAAAACTTGAAGTAGAGGCAAACGCTTTCTCTAAGACCGCAGAAGAGGCTATAAAGGCTGTCGGAGGTAATACAACAATAATCTAAGTAAATGAAAAAATTTATTGAGACACTGAAGAACTGTTGGAAGATAGAGGACTTGCGCCAGCGAATCCTCATCACCATCATGTTCGTGGCAATCTACCGTTTCGGCTCGTTCGTGGTATTGCCAGGCATAGACCCTGGCAAGCTGCAGGACTTGCAGTCGCAGACAAGCGGTGGTCTTATGTCACTGTTGGACATGTTCTCCGGTGGTGCGTTTTCTAATGCCTCAATCTTTGCATTGGGAATAATGCCGTATATCTCGGCATCCATAGTAATGCAACTGCTCGCCGTGGCTGTACCTTATTTCCAGAAGATGCAGCGTGAGGGAGAGAGTGGGCGTAAGAAGATAAGTTGGTACACACGAATCCTTACCGTGGCAATTCTCGTGTTCCAGGCACCATCATATTTGATGAATCTTAAAATGCAGGCATACGGAGCATTGTCTTCGGGCATAGACTGGTCGGTATTTATATGGCCTGCCACTATAATCCTCGCTGCCGGCAGTATGTTCATCCTCTGGTTGGGTGAGCGTATCACTGACAAGGGTATCGGAAACGGTATATCGCTGATCATTATGATCGGTATCATCGCACGTTTCCCACAGGCTTTCATACAGGAGATAACCTCTCGTTTCACGGCTATTTCAGGTGGCGGCCTGGTGATGTTCATCGTTGAGATCCTTATCCTTTATGCCGTAGTATGCGCAGCTTTGCTTTTGGTACAGGGAACACGCAAGATACCTGTACAGTATGCCAAGCGTCTTGTCGGCAACAAGCAGTACGGGGGGGCGCGTCAGTATATCCCGTTGAAGTTGTTCGCTGCCAACGTAATGCCTATCATCTTCGCACAGGCTTTGATGTTCATACCGCTGGCTATCGTTCAGTACTCCACAGACCAGAGCGGATATGTGATACGTGCGTTGCTGAACCACAAAAGTCTGCTGTACAACGTGATATTCGCAATCCTGATTATTGCCTTCACGTATTTCTATACTGCAATAACGCTTAATCCGACGCAAATGGCTGAAGACATGAAGCGTAACAACGGCTTCATCCCTGGCATCAAGCCCGGAAAGCCGACAGCAGAGTATATTGATACCGTGATGTCGCGTATCACATTGCCAGGCTCTCTTTTCATTGCGTTTATCGCTATCATGCCTGCTCTTGCCGGCCTGCTTAATGTGCAGGATGCATTCTCACAATTCTTTGGTGGTACGTCATTGCTCATCCTCGTGGGTGTTGTCATTGACACTCTGCAACAGATAGAGAGCCACCTTTTAATGCGTCATTATGATGGCCTGCTTAATTCAGGTCATATACGTGGGCGAAGTAACGGTGGTGTAGCAGCTTATTAAGGAACTTCATATCAATATATGGCAAAACAAGATGCAATTGAGCAGGACGGGACGATAGTAGAGGCATTGTCGAATGCTATGTTCCGTGTTGAACTGGAAAACGGCTGCCCGATAACGGCTCATATTTCCGGTAAGATGAGAATGCATTACATAAAGATCCTCCCTGGTGACAAGGTGAAGGTCGAAATGAGCCCTTACGACTTGACGAAAGGGAGGATAGTGTTCAGATACAAATAAAGAGAAGATATATGAAGACAAGAGCATCATTAAAGAAACGAACACCCGACTGTAAGATAGTGCGTCGCAAGGGCCGTCTGTTCGTTATCAACAAGAAAAACCCGAAGTTTAAATTACGTCAGGGCTAAACATTAAATTTTTAATTCAAGTTATTCAAAATGGCAATAAGAATTGTTGGAGTAGATTTGCCCCAGAATAAGCGTGGCGAAATCGCATTGACTTATATCTATGGTATAGGTCGAAGTAGTTCAGCAAAGATATTGGATAAGGCAGGTGTGAACCGTGACCTGAAAGTTTCTGAGTGGTCAGACGACCAGGCAGCCAAGATCCGTGAAATTATCGGTGCTGAATTCAAGGTGGAGGGAGATCTCCGTTCAGAGATCCAGATGAACATCAAGCGACTGATGGATATAGGTTGCTATAGGGGAATACGTCATCGTAACGGTCTTCCTGTTCGCGGTCAAAGCACAAAGAACAATGCCCGTACCCGCAAGGGAAGGAAGAAGACTGTTGCTAACAAGAAAAAGGCTACTAAATAATAATTAGGTTATGGCAAAGAAAACAGCAACATCTAAGAAAAGAAATGTAAAGGTTGACGCTATGGGACAGCTTCATGTGCATAGCTCATTCAACAATATCATTGTAACTTTGGCGAACAGCGAGGGTCAGGTGATTTCCTGGTCTTCTGCGGGAAAGATGGGCTTCCGTGGCTCAAAGAAGAATACTCCTTACGCAGCCCAGATGGCGGCGGAGGATTGTGCTAAGATAGCTTTTGACCTTGGCTTGCGCAAGGTGAAGGCCTACGTGAAGGGCCCAGGAAACGGTAGAGAGTCGGCTATCCGTGCCGTGCATGGTGCAGGAATTGAGGTAACGGAGATTACCGACGTAACGCCTCTGCCACACAATGGCTGTCGCCCTCCGAAGAGAAGAAGAGTTTAATGGAGAATAAAAAGAATTTATCATTTTATTATGGCTAGATATATAGGACCGAAATCAAAAATCGCACGCCGTTTTGGTGAACCAATTTTCGGCGCAGACAAAGTTTTGTCCAGGAGAAACTTCCCTCCTGGACAGCATGGCAACAATCGTCGCAGAAAGATGTCTGAGTATGGTGTCATGTTGGCAGAGAAGCAGAAGGCTAAATATACCTACGGAGTGCTTGAGCGTCAGTTCCGCAATTTGTTTGAGAAAGCGGCTAAGACTGATGGCATCACTGGTGAGGTATTGTTGCAAAGCCTTGAGAGCCGTCTTGACAATGTGGTTTTCCGCCTTGGTATTGCACCTACACGTGCGGCAGCACGCCAGTTGGTAAGCCACAAGCATATTGTTGTCGATGGTGGTGTGGTAAACATCCCTTCATATTCAGTAAAACCAGGCCAGATTGTCGGTGTCCGTGAGAAGGCAAAGTCGCTTGAGGTAATCGAGGCCGCTCTCGCTGGATTTAACCACAGCAAGTATCCATGGTTGGAGTGGGACGAGAATACTAAGAGTGGCAAGTTCCTGCACAAACCGGAGCGTGCCGACATCCCTGAGAACATTAAGGAGCAGTTAATCGTTGAGTTGTACTCTAAATAAAATCATTGAATTAATGGCGATATTAGCATTTCAAAAACCTGATAAAGTAGTAATGTTGGAGGCGAGTGACAAGTTCGGCAAGTTCGAATTCCGTCCTCTTGAGCCTGGCTTCGGTGTTACCATAGGTAACTCCCTGCGGCGCATTCTTCTTTCATCGCTTGAGGGTTATGCTATCAACACGATTCGTATTTCGGGTGTTGAGCATGAGTTTTCCTCTGTACCTGGCGTAAAAGAGGATGTGACCAATATTATCTTGAATTTGAAGCAAGTAAGATTCAAGCAAGTAGTAGAAGAATTCGAGAACGAGAAAGTTAGTGTCACTGTTGAGAATACCACAGAGTTCAAAGCCGGTGATATTGGTAAGTATCTGACTGGATTTGAAGTGTTAAACCCTGATTTGGTGATTTGTCATTTAGACGTAAAGGCTTCAATGCAGATAGACCTTACTATCAACAAGGGCCGTGGATATGTGCCTGCTGATGAAAACCGTGAATTTTGCACTGATGTCAACGTAATTCCAATCGATTCTATTTACACACCGATCCGCAATGTCAAGTATGCGGTTGAGCCGTATCGTGTGGAGCAGAAGACCGACTACGATAAGTTGGTACTTGAAGTCAGTACGGATGGTTCCATAAATCCGAAGGATGCTCTGAAAGAGGCTGCCAAGATACTGATTTATCATTTCATGCTGTTCTCCGATGAGAAGATCACTCTTGAGAACACAGATGTGGACACAAATCAGGAGTTTGACGAGGAGGTGCTTCATATGCGCCAGTTGCTAAAGACGAAACTGATAGACATGAATCTTTCCGTTCGTGCCCTGAACTGTCTGAAAGCCGCTGATGTAGAGACACTTGGTGATTTGGTACAGTACAACAAGACAGACCTCTTGAAGTTCCGCAATTTCGGTAAGAAATCACTCTCCGAGCTTGATGATTTGCTCGAGAGCCTTAATCTGTCGTTTGGCACCGATATTTCTAAATATAAATTGGATAAAGAGTAAACATACAGAAAGTGCGGTGGCGCACTGCTGCTTGTTTATTGAAAAAGAATTAAAACAAAATGAGACACAATAAGAAATTCAACCATCTGGGCCGTACTTCTTCTCACCGCCATGCCTTGCTCGCAAACATGGCTATCTCGCTGATCAGGCATAAGAGGATTAATACGACCGTGGCAAAGGCTAAGGCTCTCAGAAAGTATGTTGAGCCTTTGCTCACACGTTCCAAGGATGACACTACTCATTCAAGGCGTGTCGTATTCAGTTATCTTCAGAACAAGGAGGCTGTCACTGAACTGTTCCAGGACATTTCCGCAAGGATTGGTGACCGTCCAGGTGGCTACACCCGCATTATTAAGACAGGTTTCCGCCGTGGAGACGCTGCCGATATGTGCTTCATCGAACTTGTTGACTATGATGACAACATGGCAAAGACTGCAAAGGCAGCTAAGAAAACCCGTCGTAGCCGTCGTAGCAAGGCTTCTGACAATGCCGAGGCAAAGGCTCCAGTAGCAGAGAAGGCAGAGACTGTTGAGACAGTTGCAGAACCTGTTGCAGAAGAAGCGGAGAAGGCTGAAGAAGAAACGCCTAAAGCAGAATAAAAAGCTAAATCATACAATAAGGAAAACGTCTTTATCCGTAAGGGTGAAGACGCTTTTTTGTTATGTCGAATTATGTAATTGAAACTATGCAGGGCCAATAATCAGATAATGTAAGGCAAAAAAAGAGGAAAAATTTTGCGCATACATCGGATTTTAGTATTTTTGTGATAAAAAATGATATAACTTGACATGACACAAGAAGAAAAGACATGCATTGAGGGGCGTATCGTGGATGTGTTAAAGACCGTCTATGACCCTGAGATACCCGTGAATATATATGATCTCGGACTGATTTATAAAATTGACGTCAAGGAAGATGCATGTGTTGACATCGACATGACATTCACCGCACCAACCTGCCCTGCGGCTGACTTCATCCTTGAGGACGTAAGACAAAAGGTTGACAGTCTTACTGGTGTGAAATCAACCACTGTAAATCTCGTATTTGAGCCGGCATGGGATATGAGCATGCTGAGCGAGGAGGCTAAATTAGAACTTGGAATGGATTAAGATAATTGATATGTACGCTGACGAACCCATAAAAAAACACATTTACATCCTTTCTGACGCACATCTTGGCTCTCTTGCCATAGAACACGGCAGGACACAGGAACGCCGTCTCGTTAGGTTTCTTGATGACATAAAGCACAAGGCGGAGGCTGTTTACTTGCTTGGCGATATGTTTGACTTCTGGTACGAGTACAAATACGTTGTTCCAAAGGGCTTCACGCGTTTTCTTGGTAAACTGTCGGAGCTGACTGATATGGGCGTTGAGGTACATTATTTTACAGGCAACCATGACATCTGGATGTATGGTTATCTCGAAAAGGAGTGCGGCGTGATAGTCCACACAAAACCAACTACTGTTGACCTGCACGGAAAGATATTCTATCTCGCACATGGAGACGGCTTAGGCGACCGTGACACGAAATTTAATGTTATACGTAGCATTTTTCATAACCGTACTTGTCAGAGGCTGTTCAGTTCTCTCCACCCCCGTTGGGGTATGAAGTTCGGACTGACATGGGCAAAACACAGTCGTCTGAAACGTGCCGACGGCAAGGAGCCGCCTTATCAGGGAGAGGACAAGGAGGCTTTGGTCTTATATACAAAGAAATATATGCAGGACCATCCCGACATCGATTATTTCATCTATGGTCACCGCCATATCGAACTTGACATCATGCTCTCACGCAAAACACGCATGATGATTATCGGCG
>JAJPZD010000163.1 GCA_021204605.1 Prevotella sp. | reverse complement strand
TGATGATGGCTCTATTACACATGATGTTCCGTCACCACTCTCTGTAACAGAAATAGAATACATCGTTAAGGTAATTTCATCATTATTATTATCGACACCAGTGATTGTGACAGGTTCTGATGGAGTACCATTTATCGTGATACCATTAACACATGATACAGTGATCTTATCCAGGCCATTTCCATCAGTTGTGCCAAATGTTGTGTACTGAGCAGGATTGAATGACCATTCGTCCGGATCACCCGTTGCAACGGTAAAGTCGAATGTTTCTTCTACTTCACCCTCAGTCATAGCAGCAACTGTAAGTGATAAATTCTGACCTTTATAATCTGCTATACTATTTCCATCAAAAGTCAAAGTCCATTCTGTAGCGTAGTCTGCACCATCTGAATTGCTGGCATCATATATGATATCGGCACCCTCTACTATTCCATCTACACTGATAGAAGTTTTCTCTTTATCAATCTTGACAGCAGAATCGAATTTCAGCTTAATGTAATAAGTTTCTTCCTCATCATCCGTAGCTATTGCGTTTGACACAAGCTCACAGGTAAACGTAGCGGCTTCAATAGTGTATGTAAGGGTTGTACCTTTAAATTCTATCTCAGACGTATAATTATCATCATCAACCCAGAAAGCGTTCTCAGCAATTTCGATTGTGTATGTACCTGGATTAGTAATTGGATTTTTGAAAATTATATAGCCGACATTATCGTCCTCCCAACTGTAATCCATATCAATATTAAGGCTTTCTGAGATGTCATTACCATCCTCATCATAAACTGTTACATCATCACTATCATAACTTGGGCCAAATAAGTAATGACTACCCATTGCATCCTCATCATAATCAAATGTTACCGTTATTTTATCCAGGCTGCCAATAATTGTAGAGCCATCTTCAGGATTGAATACCCATGTGTATTCATCGGTATTCCCTGCACTAGAAGGTTCAACCAATACATTGTAGCCTGAGATCTCGCTGTTTTCATATCCACTGGCATTAGTAAATGTGGCTGCAGGAATTGTGATATAATATGTTCCACCTGTTGTAATTTCATCACTAAGTGTTATCACATATCCATTACCCTCAGAAGCATCTTCATAACTACTACCTGTTGCAACTTCAGAACCAAAACGATCTGTAACGACGATAGAAGAAACGTCACCAACAAGAGTGATAGCCTCATCTGCCGTGATAGTTATTGTTGACAATGATTCAACTGCTGTTGTTTCATCATCTACATCACCTTCTACAGGGTCGCTGATTGTTATGTCGAAATAACCATAATCTTCATTTTTCTGTTCGCTGAGGTCAGAGCTGATATTATCCTCAATATCATCGGCTGTCATTGCAGTTACGTATGCTACCGAGATAGATTTCAGATAACAACCGCCTGTTGCCACTATCTCAACATATCCGTATCTGTTTGCATCAATGTCAGTGGCGGTGTAGGTCTGAGTAGTGGATGAAGCGGCAACACCTCCGATAGTATAGTTAAAATAATCAGTAGTAACACCATTGCTAGTACTAGAATTATCAACTACAACAGTTACTTCATCACCTGCTGATACTACTGGAATACGAAGAATTGTATTTGCATTCATCTGGCAGTCGTAAGCTGGAGTTTTTGCTTTACCATCACTGTCATTACCAGGATTAACCCTATCGTAGCTGTCTAACTTACCACTCGTTGCATCAACATACATCGTGATACCATCAACAGTAGATGCTAAGGTGTTAGTGTCAGAGCCCCCCTGGAACTTCGTGGTCTCTTGGATACCTTCAGGTTTGTCATTTGCCCAATCCCATAAAGCAGCAGCATAAGTTACGTCTCCTACAGGATTACCATCAGCATCTGTAATCGTTCCTGATATAACTACGTCAGCTAAACCAAAATATCTTGATGTTCCCGATATATTATATAGATTAATATATAAACCACATGAACTGCCTGTTGAAGCACTTGCATCAATCAATTCAGTTGCATAGCTATAAGATGACCATGTGTCATCATAAGAATCGTCTGCTGCACTATGAGGTCTATTAGGCATAACTCCAGAAGCAAGAGTGATAGTGTTAGAAGAAGTGTCACTAGTGTCTCCTACCCACTTAATATCAACTTTATGCCCATCAGATCCCTCACGCATTGCATTTAAAGAGATTTGGGTTGGCGTGAAATAATAATTATCACTAAGATCAATAATAAATTTAATAGCATTGGTTTCATCATTTGCACTTGATTCACTATCGCCTGAAACAACAACCTCTGAGAAAGATTTCCCTGTCCAACCTGAATTATAATCATCAGTACGCTCTCTAACACGAGACCAACTCAAATTGCTTCCAATAGATACGGAAGTCTTTGAAATACCTGTTTGACCTGTTTCAGAAGTTAAGGTACATGATGGATTGTAATTTTCAGTATCAGTCATTGTATCACCCATCGACCAAGTGAATGTTGCTTGTGCCCACCCGAATGAGGTCAGCATACAAAAGAGGCATAGGAAGCCCCATTTCAGTAAATCAATTTTTTTCATAAACTTTTCAATTAGTTAGTAATATTTGTTTTATAACTCTATTCGGAATGTTATTGAATTGCGGAGCATGTCCGTTTTTCAGTTTTTGTGGTTTTCTATTTTCCACGTTGTAGCAAGCATATATTAGCTCGCTTTTCAAATTTTCGCCAAAAGTACATTATTAACAAAATACCGCCAAATTTTAACAAAAATATTCATTTTTTTTTTTTTTTTTATTATACAATTTTAAGCCAAAAAGTTTTGTGAGGGCATAAAAAAGG